>CANFEI010000087.1 GCA_947445495.1 Alcaligenaceae bacterium | reverse complement strand
TCTACCTTTCCGGCTAAGACCATGGTCGAGTTCACCAAGGCCATGCGCGAGAAGCCCAAGACCTACTCCTACGGCAGCTCCGAGAACATGACCAAGCTCGTTGGCGCGATGTACGCTAATGCAGAGAAGCTGGACATGGTGAGCGTGTCCTACAAAGGTGGTGCACCGCTCATGACGGATGTGGTGGCCGGCGTGACCACGGTAGGTATCACGAGTATTCTGACTGCACGTAACTTGATGAATGCAGGGCGCCTGACCCCGCTCGCCGTCACCAGCGCGAAGCGCTCGGCCGCGGTACCAGACGTGCCGACGATGCAAGAAGCGGGCATCAAAGACTTTGATATCACCCAAAGCTATGCGATGTACGCGCAAGGCAAGACACCGATGGCGCTGTTGGAAGCCATGCAAAAAGCCGTGAATACGGTGGCCCATTCGCCCGACATGAAAGCTGCGCTCGCTGACCAAGCGGCCTGGCCTGTTGCGCAGCCGGTTGCCGAGTTTCACGATCGTATCAAGCGTGAAGCGGCGTTCTTGCAAGATCTTGCCAAGCGTATCAACTTGCAGGGCGATTAAGCTTTTGTAGCTAGGAGTCAAAGAGATGTCGAAGTTGCAAACCTCACCGCGCGGCTGGAAGCGCGCGGACCTCGAGCAAGATCAGTCGTGGGTGCATCGACTGAGCGAGCAAGAGATCCATGATCTCGAGGCGGGGTTGCGCCACGTACTGGCGCTGAATAAAAAAGAGTTTGAATTGTCCGCGGCGGATTTTCCGGTGACAGCTCTCACCGAACAGCTGCTTAAGCGCACGATGGATGCGACGCAGACAGGCCTTGCCATCAGTGTGTTGCGGGGCTTTCCCGTGGCGCGCTGGAGTAAGGCCGATATGCGTACCTTGTTCTGGTGCATGGGCTTGCGCGTTGGGGTGCCGCGTCCGCAGGGCAAACAAAGCCAATACGTGTCGGATGTGCTGAACACGGGCGGCACCTACCGCGGCGGCACAGGTCGTGGTTACAACACCAATTCAAAGCTCGATTTCCATGCAGACGGCAGCGATGTCGTGGGACTGATGTGTTTGCATACTGCGCAAAGCGGCGGCAAGAGTTTGATCTCGAGCTCGCTCAGCGCGTATCAAGAGCTTGAGCGTCGCCGCCCTGACTTAGCGAAAGTCCTGACTGAACCCTTTTACTTTAGTCGTCAGGGTGAGCACGCACCGGAAGAGTCACCCTACTATCAAGCATCCATCGTCGGTTTCAAAGACGGTCGCTTTGCGTGTCGTCATATTCGCAATCACATCACCGGTGCGCAAATTACCTTTGAGGATGTGCCGCGCTTGAGCGCCTTGCAAACCGAAGCGCTCGACATGTTTGATGCGCTTCTCGCCAGTGAAGAGATCTGCTATCACATGGATCTACAGCAAGGGGATTTTCAATTTCTGAATAATCATGTCGTATTGCACGCCCGCACAGAATACGAAGACTTCCCCGAGCCCGAGCGTAAGCGTCATCTCTTGCGCCTGTGGCTGTCTTTGCCGCAAGGTCAGGCTTTGCCCGATCTGTGGTCGATTGCTTATAAGGATGTTTCAACGCGCGCGTTGCGCGGCGGCTTTCGTGGTGTGGGCGTTACGCCTGAGATCCGTACTTTTGAAGAGCGCTTGTGCAAAGAACACAAAATCGCTTGCCGTGTTTATCAGGATAGAGACCAACAACCGCAATGAATATTTACGAACAAGACCTAGCTAAAACGTCCGCCAACTACACAGCGTTGACTCCCGTTGACTTTATCGTGCGTGCCGCGGAAGTATTCCCTGACCGGCTGGCCGTAATTCATGGCCCGCTTCGCCGCACTTGGTTGCAGACCTACCAACGGAGTATGCAGCTCGCACACGCGTTGCGCGCGTTGGGCGTGAAGAAAGGCGACACCGTCACGGCGATGTTGGCGAACACGCCAGAAATGATCGAAAGTCATTTTGGAGTGCCCGCCCTAGGTGCGGTGCTCAATGCCTTAAATACACGGTTGGACGCTGCAAGCCTGACCTATATGTTGAACCATGCGCAAGCCAAGGTCGTTCTGGTCGATCGTGAGTTTGCCAAGGTGATGCAAGAGGCCATCGCAAATGCTCAAGTCAAACCTATCGTGATTGATATTGATGACACCCAATATCAAGGCCCGGGTGATCGCATTGGTGCGTATGAGTATGAGGCGCTATTGGCGGCTCAAGCCGAACGTGCCGCGCAAGAGCCGATTCATTTTACAGGAGACGAATGGGATGCCATTGCGCTGAACTACACCTCCGGTACAACCGGCGAGCCTAAAGGCGTCGTGTATTCCCATCGTGGTGCCCAGCTTGCTGCGATCAGCAATATTCTGGAATGGGACTTACCGTCGCATGTCGTTTATTTGTGGACCTTGCCGATGTTTCATTGCAACGGCTGGACCTATCCTTGGGCGATCGCAGCACGTAGCGGCATCAACGTTTGTTTGCGTAAGGTCACACCCGAAGGCGTGTTTGGCGCCATCCGCGATTACAACGTCAGCCACTTCTGTGGTGCACCGATTGTGCACACCATGCTCGTCAATGCCCCTGAGGCGATAAAGAAAGACGGGATGAGCAAACTGAACGGCCGACGTGTGCAAGCAATGGTGGCCGGTGCCGCACCTTCCGCGACTTTGATTGAAAGCATGGAATCCTTGGGTATCACGCTGACCCATGTATACGGTCTGACCGAGGTCTATGGCCCCTGTACCGTGTGTGCGCCACAAGAAGACTGGGATGCGTTGCCCGTCGCGGACAGGGCTGTGTTCAATGCCAGACAAGGCGTGCGTTATCACCTGCAAGCCGGGGCCGATGTGCTTGACCTAGAAACGCTGCAACCTGTGCCACGTGACGGCACAACCATCGGTGAGATCGTTCTGCGCGGCAACATGGGGATGAAAGGTTATCTGCGTAACGCAAAAGCCACCGAAGCTGCTTTTGCCGGCGGCTGGTTTCATACCGGCGACCTGGGTGTGCGCTACCCCGACGGCTACATCAAGATCAAAGATCGCAGCAAAGACGTCATTATTTCCGGTGGTGAAAACATCTCCAGCATTGAGATCGAAGATGTTTTGTACAAACATCCCGCTATTCTCGCGGTAGCTGTTGTGGCCAAGCCGCATCCAAAGTGGGGCGAAACCCCTTGCGCCTTCATTGAGCTCAAGCCTGATGCGCAAGTCAGCGCGGCAGATTTAATTCAGCACTGTAAAAAACACTTGGCCGGTTTTAAAGTGCCTGGGGCAGTAGAGTTTGGAGAGCTTCCCAAGACTTCGACGGGCAAGATCCAGAAATTTGAGTTGCGCAAGCGATCGGGGGCTGTCCACGCGATTGACGTGTAATGCCCTTTTAGTTGATAGGCCCTACTGGAAACACCTGCTACTGGGTGATGCATTGTGCGACGGATCACCACGGTATACTCGCTCAAGATCAATCGGCGTAGTTTGAAATCGGGATCGTAGGGCAGATCAATATAAATGAAAAAAATACTTGTTACAGGAGCCGCTGGCTTCTTGGGATCGCACCTTTGCGACCGGCTTGTAGAGCAGGGCCACAAAGTGGTTGGGTTAGATAGCTTTTTTACTGGAAGTAAAAAAAATCTCGACACTGTCCTTAGACACCCAAACTTTGAGTTGATTAAGCACGACGTAGTCGATCCGCTAGTGCTAGGTAATCTCGACGAAATATATAACTTGGCGTGCCCTGCTTCGCCCGTCCATTACCAGCATGATCCGATTCACACGATGAAAACGTCAGTGCTCGGTGCGCTCAATCTGCTCGAGCTCGCGCGCAATTCAAATGCCAAGATATTTCAAGCATCCACCTCAGAGGTTTACGGAGATCCGAGCGTACATCCGCAAACCGAAGCGTATTGGGGGAACGTCAACCCGGTGGGCATCCGGAGTTGTTATGACGAAGGCAAGCGAGCGGCAGAAACAATTTTTTTCGACTACCAACGAACCTATCAATTAAAAATTAAGGTCGTACGAATTTTTAATACCTATGGACCGCGCATGGACGTTGATGACGGACGCGTGGTGAGCAATTTGATCGTGCAAGCCCTGCAAGGCAATGATTTGACGATATACGGAGACGGGAGTCAGACGCGAAGCTTTTGTTACGTGGATGATTTGATAGAAGGGTTTCTGCGGTTAATGGGTAGCGATGATTCGGTGAGTGGCCCGATCAATTTAGGCAATCCCTGTGAATTCACGATGATAGAGCTGGCCGAAAAGGTGCTGCGGTTAACGGGCTCCAAGAGCAAGCTTGTGTACAAACCGCTACCCCAGGACGACCCCAAGCAGCGGTGCCCAGACATTACCAAGGCAAGGCAGAGCCTAGATTGGCAGCCGATGATTGCTTTGGATGAGGGGCTTGCGCGAACGGCCGCATATTTTCGGCGTGCGCTAGAGGCCTAGTTTTTCTGACCGACGGTAGACCAAGAGAGTTGTAAATGAAAATAAATAGTACGGAATCAAGATTCGCGGTGGTCATGCCAATTTATGAGGATAGAGAGGCATCGGCAAGGTTATTTAAAGAACTGTATGCCGAGTACGGCTCAAATGCCTACATCGTCGTCGTTGATGACGGCTCTATCGCCGAGCCTGTCACGACCGAAGGCCTGATCGACGCCAAGCTTGACGGAGTCGTTATTACGCTCAAACGCAATGTTGGACATCAGCGTGCAATTGCGGTTGGACTGAGCTATGTCGCCGATCAGTTGCCTGAGATCGAATGTACCGTGGTGATGGACTCAGACGGCGAAGATATCCCGTCCTCAATACGAACGCTTGTTGAGCCATTCCAAAGGCAGCAAATTGATGTTGTCGTGGCGCAGCGAAAAAGCCGCGTCGAGACATTTAAATTTAAGGGATTCTATTTAATTTATAAAGCGCTGTTCCGACTGCTGACAGGACGAAGCATAAGTTTTGGAAACTTTATGGCCCTTCGTATGAGCACGCTTAAGCGATTGGTCGCGATGCAGGAATTATGGACGCACGTGGCAGGCTGCGTACTCACGTCGAAGCTGCGGGTGTGCACCTTACCTATCGATCGTGGCCCTCGCTATGCCGGCGTGAGCAAAATGAATTTTGTCGGCCTTGCGCTGCATGGGTTTCGCGCGTTAATGGTATTTGCCGAAGACGTATTGGTGCGGGTGGGGATTGTTTGCGCGGGGGTTGCCGCGCTAACAATTTTTTGCGGTGCGAGTGCTATTGGGTTAAAGCTCGCCGGCTTTGCGACGCCCGGGTGGTTTTCTGTTGCAATGGGAATTTTACTGTTGGTTTTTTTACAAACCGGAGCACTAACCTTAATGACATTGATGTTAACCGGAGTGGTCCGCAGCGGAGCGACGAATACGGTTGACTATAAGTTTTATGTCAGCCAAGTTGCACACGTAAAACGTCAGGAAGCTTAACGTATGGCACTCTCAAAATGAAATGGCTGCGATTTTTGCTGGCGACGCTAGGATATCTTGCTTTATTAAGTGCAACGTATGTCGTGCATATAAAATATTTTAAGGTTGATGTAGTCTTTTATGGCGCCTTATTCGATGGCGTGCTCGCCTCGTGCTTGGTCGGGCTGATGACTTGGAAAGCTGCCGCCTTCCGCATCTTTAGCACATTTGAAAAGACTCAAATGATTGCGCTTTGGCTGTTGATTGGCTATGCCCTTGCGATTTCAGTACCTACTGTGCTTGATCGTTCTTTATCGTTTTACACCTTAGAGAAGTTACAGCAGCGTGGTGGCGCAATACAGCAAAGCGCTTTCGAAGATATCTACGCTAAAGAATATGTAAAAGAGCATCGGTTAGTCGATGTACGACTGACCGAGCAAGAACGCTCAGGCACCATCGTGATTGAAGAAGGGTGCGTCAAACTAACAGCCAAAGGCGATCTGATCGCAACAATTAGCCGATATTTTCGTAACAACTTTCTACCGAAAGAAAGATTATTGCGTGGCGAGTACACGAGTGACTTAACGAATCCGTTTCGAAACAGCCTTGAAGTTGTGGACTACGTTTGCAAGTGAAGGGTCGTTGGACTGAGGAACTTGTGCACTGCCAAAGAAATCGTGTCGGTTTCTCTCGTTCCTACGTTGGGCCGCCACGCTAAATGGCCTTTGTTAGATTCTATTTCGACGTAGTGCGCACCTTTGATTCCTTGTGCAAGCTCCCGCGCGTTGTTCAAACCTAGCAGGCGGTCTTGCGAACAAGGCAGCACAAGAACTCTGGCCTTGAT
>CANFEI010000086.1 GCA_947445495.1 Alcaligenaceae bacterium | reverse complement strand
ACTAAGACCCCGCCAACCGCCAACTGATTCATTAACGCCTGCGGAATTTTTAATCCAGCTGCCGCCACGACGATCGCATCAAACGGTGCGGCCGCCGGTAAACCAGCCATACCGTCGCCGTAGTTAAGTCGAATTCGCGCAAGCTTTAACGCACGTAAGTGTTCTCTAGCCATATCGTACAACGCCCGAATACGCTCAATCGAGTACACCTGTGAAAAAACTTGTGCCATCACGGCAGCTTGGTAGCCACAACCTGTTCCAACTTCGAGTACTTTTTGAGCACCCGGGACTTCCGCGGCGATAGAAATCATTCTTGCCACGACCCACGGTTGGGAAATGGTTTGACTATGGCCAATCGGCAACGCCGCATCATCATAAGCGCGGCTGGCCAGAGCACCGTCCACAAACGCATGCCGCGGCACAAGTTGCATCGCCGCAAGCACGCGATCATTTGTAATGCCATGAGCAAGCAATCTTTCGATCATCACCGTGCGCATGCGCTCAGAGTTGAGGCCTAAATTGGTCTCGGACGGCCGCTCGGATAGCGTTGGAGCCGTAGCAGACCGTAGCCGTGACGCAGATATTTTGGTATTGCTATTCGTGGCCGTAATGCCCTGCAAACCCTTGATCCCGACTGACTTTGCACGGCCAGGCACGACAGGCGGCTTGTGACGACTCTGCTCGCTCACAGTAGCTTGACCCATTGCGCGACCTGGCTGATTTGCGTCTGTTGCGTCAAGTCGAGCCGCAGCGGCGTGACAGAAACATATCCGCGCTGCAAGGCGCAAAAATCCGTCCCTTCTGAATCATCTTGGGCAGCGCCCGAAGGTCCGATCCAATACACCGTCTCACCGGACGGCGTCGTCGTCGGTATAACGGGTTGCGAGGGATGGCGTTTACCGAGTCGAGTAGCCTGAATACCGAGCATTTTTTTTAAAGGCAAATCGGGGATATTGACATTGAGCAAGGTTACGTCAGTCAGCGGCTGCGTCAGCTGATGCGCCACGACCGCACGTGCTTGCTGAGCCGCCGCCTCTAAGTTAGACCAAGATTTAGACACCAGCGAAAACGCGATCGAAGGGATGCCAAACAGATAGCCCTCAGCCGCTGCAGCCACAGTACCAGAATAAAGTGTGTCATCCCCCAGATTTGCACCGTTATTGATACCCGAAACAATCAAATCAGGGCGCCGATCGAGTAGACCGGTCAACGCGACGTGCACGCAATCTGAGGGCGTTCCATTCACGTAGGTAAACCCATTAGGCGCTTTCCTGACCGCTAAGGGCCGACTTAAGGTCAGTGAGTTCGAGGCTCCACTGTGGTTGACTTCCGGCGCCACCACGGAGATCTCAGCTAAGTCACGCAACGCGTCCACCAAAGCCTCAATCCCAGGGGCGGTATAGCCATCATCATTTGAGACCAAAATATGCATACGCGGGCACTAAATACCTTTTATAGAACAGGCTGAATTGTACTCGCTGCTAAGCGAAAAGCCGCCTATTTTTGTGGGGGAATCAACAGGTGGCGTTAGAATTCAGCCATCGAATTGCACTTCAGGAATATCAGCGCATGAGCCTGCCACAAGACTGGGTACTTACGGCGTCTTTAGTGACCGGCGCCTACCTAATAGGCTCGATTCCCTTTGCCGTTGTCATCAGCAAGCTGTTTGGCCTGGCTGACCCGCGTTCATACGGCTCTGGAAACCCGGGTGCCACGAATGTCCTGCGCTCTGGCAATAAAGCAGCCGCACTGCTAACGCTCATTGGCGATGCCGCCAAAGGGTGGTTCGCCGTCTGGTTGGCTGTGGGCTGGGTGCACGAGCCGATCACCTTGGCATGCGTCACGATCGCGGTATTTCTTGGACATTTGTTTCCGCTCTTCCTCGGCTTTAAAGGCGGCAAAGGGGTCGCGACCGCATTTGGTGTGCTGCTCGCCGTTCAACCTATCCTGGCACTCCTGACGGCAATCGCCTGGATTGGCACGGCTGTCTTTTTTCGTTTTTCTTCTTTGGCAGCGATTGTCAGTGCTGTCCTCGCGCCCGTTATCTATATCGTGGCTGGGCAATACGTTTGGCAAGCAAATTTACCCATGAGTCTGGCAATCTCTGCAATGGGTGCGCTACTGCTACACCGCCATCGTGCAAATATCACGCGTCTGCTACAAGGCACTGAGCCACGTGTTGGTTCAAAAAAAGACGCTAAATAGTCGCAAGATCCCACCGGGGACGTACGTCAAAGCTGTGCGCGCGCGCAGCGTGTAAATCGACCAAGCCCCGAGAGACCCGCTGGGCTGCCGCAAACGCAATCATCGCGCCGTTATCCGTACAAAAATCAAGCGGCGGAAAAAACACCTGTGCTTGCTTCTTGGCTAAACGTTGCGCCAAGCGTTCGCGCAGCAGCCGATTAGCACCCACGCCGCCTGAGACCACCAAACGCTTTAGTCCAGTCTGCTCGAGCGCCGCCACGGACTTCGCCACCAAGACATCGACGATCGCGGCCTGTGTCGCGGCCGCGAGATCAGCCTGCATGGTCTCGCCAAGCGAGCCGTCGGGTGCCTGTGCGTCGCGCAAACGCATGAGCACGGCTGTTTTCAGCCCACTAAAACTGAAATCTAAATTCTGACTATGGAGCATCGGCCTCGGGAGCGTGATGCGCTCTGGGTCGCCTTGCTCGGCGAGCTTGGCCAATGCCGGTCCGCCCGGATAACCCAAGCCGAGCAACTTTGCTGTTTTATCAAACGCCTCACCGGCCGCATCATCAAGCGTTTCGCCGAGTAAGGTGTACGCACCGACATCATCGACCCGCATGAGCTGTGTATGCCCACCGGACACCAGCAACGCAACAAAAGGAAAGTCAGGACATGGCTCGGCCATCCGAGGCGACAGCAAGTGACCTTCAAGGTGGTGAATGGGAATAGCGGGTAGATCGAGCGACCAGGCGATTGACTGCGCGACGCTCGCCCCGACGAGCAAGGCCCCCGCCAGTCCTGGCCCCGCTGTGTAGGCGACAGCCTCCACATCAGAGAGTGCGAGCCCGGCTTGCTCCAGCACGGCGCGTGTCAGGGGCACGACGCGGCGCACATGGTCGCGCGAGGCGAGTTCCGGCACGACGCCACCATACGCGGCATGCATAGCCACTTGTGTATGAAGCGCATGCGACAACAAACCGCGCTCGGTGCATACGACCGCCACGCCGGTTTCATCACATGAACTCTCAAAACCCAAAATAATCATTGCGCCAGTACGACCCAGAATCTAGTGATCTACGCCTTTAGAGGCGAGGTATTCCTCATAGGGGCCACGGTAATCTGTGACTTCGCCATTTGATTGAATTTCCCACACACGTGTGGCCAGCGCCGACACAAACTCCCGGTCATGGGACACAAACAACAACGTGCCTTTGTACTTATCCAACGCCAGCTGCAGGGACTCGATCGATTCCATATCCAAGTGGTTGGTGGGTTCGTCAACCAACATCACGTTATGCCGTTTGAGCATTAAACGTCCGAAGGTCATGCGGTTTTTTTCACCACCCGACAGCACGCATGGCGCCTTGGGCAAATCGTCCGCCGAGAACAACAAACGGCCTAACACCGATCGTATCGACTGATCGTCATCACCTGGCTGTCGGTAGTGCGTCATCCATTCGAATAGGTTGCTGTCCTTCTCGGTAAAGAGCTCAGACACGTCTTGTGCCATGTAACCGATATCGGCGTTCTCTGACCACTTCACCGTCCCTTTGTTAGGTGCGAGATCCAATGCGAGCATACGCAACAGAGTCGTCTTTCCGACGCCGTTCGCACCAATGATTGCAATTTTCTCTCCTGCCTCGACCATGGCAGAAAAAGGCTTGATGACGGGTGCATCAAAGGCCTTGCTCACATTTTCCAAGGTCACGGCCTGGCGATGCAACATCTTGAGCTGCTCAAAGCGAATAAAGGGGTTTTGACGCGAGGACGGCTTGACGACAATCTGCGAAGATTTTAGCCGATCGATTTGCTTTAAACGTGAAGTCGCCTGTCGTGCCTTGGACTTATTAGCCGAAAAGCGTCGCACAAAGTCTTGGAGCTCCGTCACACGTTCTTTCGCTTTCGCATTTGCACTCGACACACGTTCACGAGCCTGGGTGGAAGCCAACATGTAATCGTCGTAATTACCCGGATAGACGCGCAGCTCTCCAAAATCAAGATCCGCCATGTGCGTGCACACTTGGTTCAAGAAGTGTCGATCATGACTGATGATGATCATCGTGCTCTGATAGCCGTTGAGGACGTCCTCTAGCCAGCGAATGGTGTTGATGTCGAGGTTGTTGGTTGGTTCGTCCAACAGTAAAACATCTGGGTTAGAAAACAGCGCTTGAGCAAGCAACACACGAAGCTTCCAACCGGGCGCGATCTCACGCATGGGCAACTGGTGCTGCTCAACGGGGAACTCCAGGCCAAGCAACAACTCGCCCGCACGCGCTTCGGCCGTGTAGCCGTCATACTCGGCAAATTTTGCTTCAAGATCGGCTGCACGCATGTAGTCTTCATCACTGGACTCGGCATTGGCGTAAATCGCGTCACGCTGCGTCATGGCCTCCCACATCTCGGTGTGCCCCATCAGCACAACATCCAGAACGCGTTGCTCTTCAAAGGCAAACTGATCCTGCCGTAACTTTCCCAGGCGCAGACCTGGCTCAAGATGCACATTACCGACGGTGGAATCGAGATCTCCACCAATAATTTTCATCAGTGTTGACTTGCCTGAACCGTTTGCGCCAATCAGGCCATAACGGTTGCCCTCGCCAAACTTAACGTTGACATTTTCAAAAAGTGGCTTGGGTCCAAACTGTATTGCAAGGTTTGATGCTGTTATCACGGTGGGCTGCTTATGTAAATAATGCGGTTACATCTTGATAGATATGTTTTCAGTGTAACAACTCGGAAAAATCGGCCAATTTTCAACCTCGCCTGCCTATCATGCGACGGGACTGCTTCCGGGCATGTCTCAATTACACAATACGAGGAGAAAAAATTGGAAACACTAACTATTTTATTTCACACATTGGGGGGCTATGTATGGGGCCCGGTCTTACTTATCCTGTTGGTCGGCACGGGTTGCTACCTCACGATCCGCCTTGGGGCACTGCAGATCCGATTGCTTCCCGAAGCACTGCGCTTGGCATTTTCGCCGAGAAGGCACCCCGAGATGCCTGGCGACATCTCGCAGTTTCAATCACTGATGACGGCGTTGGCCGCGACGATCGGTACCGGCAATATTGCGGGCGTGGCCACTGCCATTGTTCTGGGTGGACCAGGCGCCCTATTTTGGATGTGGCTCAGCGCCTTCTTTGGGATGGCCACCAAATACGCGGAGGGCTTGCTAGCCGTTAAATACCGCGTAAAAGAAGCCGACGGCACCATGTCGGGCGGACCCATGTATTACATCGCGAACGGCCTAAAAATGAAATGGCTAGCCGTTTGCTTTGCCGTCTTTGGCATGATTGCCGCACTTGGTACAGGGGCCTCGGTCCAATCGAACTCGCTGGCGCAGTCCGCACAGGCAAGTTTCGGCATGCCCGGTTGGCTCACGGGTGTCTTGTTGACCTCGATCACGGCTCTCGTGATCTTGGGTGGCATCAAGAGCATCGCGCGCGTCACGGCCGTGATCGTACCCTTCATGGCCGCCATCTACTTACTGGGCGGCCTAGCGGTCATTTTGACGAATCTCGACGCCCTACTTCCCGCACTCGCGGTGATTTTTCAAGACGCGTTTACGGGTCAAGCTGCGGCGGGCGGCGCAATTGGCACAGTGATTCGTTACGGTGTAGCACGCGGTGTATTTTCTAACGAAGCGGGTTTGGGGACAGCCCCGATTGCGGCTGCCGCTGCAAAAACGGATCAACCGGTGAAGCAAGCACTCGTGTCAATGACAGGAACCTTCATCGACACGATTATCGTGTGCTCCATCACGGGGATTGTCTTGGTGATGGGTGGCGAATACCAATCTGGGACCACGGGTGCGGCACTCACCTCGCTGTCGTTCGACAATATGTTGCCAGGACCCGGCGGATGGATCGTCACGATCGGCCTTTTGTTTTTTGCCTATTCCACCATCTTAGGCTGGAGCTACTACGGCGAGAAGTGCGCGCAATACGCTCTGGGCAAACGTTTCGTCACACCCTATCGCTGGATCTATACGAGCTTTGTGATGATTGGTACGGTCGTGTCACTCGACCTTGTCTGGGCAGTATCGGACGTCTTTAACGGCCTAATGGCTTTCCCGAACCTAATT
>CANFEI010000085.1 GCA_947445495.1 Alcaligenaceae bacterium | reverse complement strand
TCGGTACAAAAACCGCCGTTGAAATAAGATAAGACGTGATCGCCAGATTCATTTCAATCGGATTTGAGCCTAATTCACGTGCCATGGTCGGCAAGGCCGTTATGACGACCGTTGCATCGAGCATTTGCATCAGCAGCGCGCATCCGACGATAACCGGCAAAATCCGTCGGGATTTCTCGGGAATGGAGTCAGGTTCGTCGAGATTAGGTAAATTAGGCTGCTGCATGGGGGTGATTTGATCGCGTCTACAGTACACTAGAAGACAGTCTAACCTTTCGCTGATCTTCCATGGCCGAGCACTACACCTCCGAAATTACGCAGTTCCTCCAATCGTACAAATCTAGCCACCCTGACATGGAGCAGCGCCAGCGAGACGGGCGGGCTCGGTTGTGGGACAAGGCTCAGGATACAGAGCTCGCTGAAGGCTTCAAGCAGGCCCGTGTGCGTCAACATCCCTACGTTTATCAGAACAACTAGGCCAAATGAATTCGGTCCAGGTTTCAGGTGAAAGCCTAGAGGCGCTCGTCGAACCCTCTGTGGATACGACTCCCGATGTTGTCGATACCGTCGCGCTCGCGCGACTGTATGGAGAGCCGTTGTTCGCCTTGCCTACCGATCTGTATATCCCGCCCGATGCGCTAGAGGTTTTCCTCGAGACGTTTCAAGGGCCGCTAGACTTGCTGTTGTATTTGATTCGCAAGCAAAACTTCAACGTCCTTGACATCCCGATGGCTGAGGTCACTCGCCAATATTTGTCGTACGTCGAGCAGATTCGTATGCACAACCTTGAGCTAGCGGCAGAATATTTGCTGATGGCTGCGATGCTCATCGAAATCAAAGCCAGAATGTTATTGCCGGTCAAAAAGACCGAGCCGGGTCAGGAGCCGGAAGACCCTCGTGCTGAACTCGTACGTCGTCTGCTGGAGTACGAGAAAATGAAGCTCGCAGCGCAGCAGCTTGATGCGCTGCCTCAGCTCGGCAGAGATTTTCAGCGAGCGCAAGCGTTTGCTGATTTAAATATTGAACGTGCGTTGCCGGAGGTGAATGTTGAAGATTTGCGTCAGGCATGGATCGATATTCTCAAGCGCGCGAAGCTCAATGCGCATCATCATATAACGCGGGAGCAGTTGTCCGTGCGTGATCACATGACGCATATTCTGCGTCGCTTATCTGATGTTCGGTTTATTGAATTTAGTCAGCTGTTCATGGAGCGGATTACAGAGGGAGCTGCTGTAGCGGTTGTGGTGGTGCACTTCCTTGCCTTGCTTGAACTGTCCCGCGAATCTTTACTCGACATTACACAGGCTGAACCCTATGCGCCTATTTATGTGCGCTTGGCTTATACCAGCGCTGCGGTCTAGGCCAATCGCCTCGCGTGCCCGGAGAATGCATTGAAAGTTGTACATACGATCGAAGAATTGCGCGATCAGCTTAGAGGTCAGTTGCGGGTATCGTTTGTTCCGACGATGGGTAATCTGCACGAGGGCCATCTCGCTCTGATGAAGCTGGCTCGCCAGCATGGAGACCCTGTCGTTGCAAGTATTTTTGTCAATCGGCTCCAGTTTGGTCCGAATGAAGATTTCGATCGATATCCTCGAACCTTGCGTGACGATATCGCCAAATTAGAGCGCGATCGAAACGTCTATGTATTGTTTGCACCCAATGAAAGTGAGCTATATCCCGAACCCCAAAATTATCGGGTGCAGCCACCTCAAGAACTGGGCGATATCCTTGAGGGGGAATGTCGTCCTGGTTTTTTTGGTAGCGTGAGTACAGTTGTCCTCAAGTTGTTTGCTTGTGTGCAGCCGCGAGTCGCTGTGTTCGGGAAAAAAGATTATCAGCAGCTGATGGTAATACGAAACATGTGTCGCCAGTTCCAGTTGCCTGTTGAAATCCTTGCGCATGAAACTGTTCGCGCAGAAGATGGACTCGCGTTGTCATCGCGTAACGTTTATCTGCAACCAGCGGAGCGCACCGAGGCACCGCAATTGTTTGCGCAGCTACGCATCATGCAGGCGAAGGTGCGCGCTGGTGCGTCGGATGCTGGGCTGCTTGAGCAAGAAGTTACAAATTATTTGCAAGCTCGGGGTTGGATTGTTGATTACATTGCCATTCGCCGACGCCGTGATTTACACAAGCCTTCGCAGGCTGAGATGTTTGCGGGAGAGCCCCTTGTGGCGCTCGCGGCGGCTAAGCTTGGCGCGACGCGCTTGATTGACAACCTAGAGCTCTAGGCCCTGTCAATACGTACCTAGGGTTATTCCGCCTGTCAGATTTGACAGCTTTTCTGCCTCGCTCTGCCGTGCCAGACTGCGTTTCGTCATGAAACGGAGAGGCGGCATGAAGTATGTTGACGAAACGAACGGGGCGGGTTGGAAAGCACTGACAGCGCGTGAGCGCGACGTCATTCATCCTGTCGCAGAGGGAAAATCAAACAAATTGATCGCAATCGAGCTCGGTATTTCAATGCGCACCGTCGAGGCGCATCGGGCACGAATTTTTTACAAGATGGGGGTGCGTAATGCGGTGCAACTGGCTCGGCATGTTTGCACACAACCTGAGCGCAGTTGCGAGGCCCCCTTGGTTCAGGGGCAGTTTGGAGATGTTTGATTGTTTAATTCGTGGATTGGGTCAAGGTCTGGTTGACGCGTGAGGGTATAGGTGAGATTCGGCAAGTCACCGTTGATTGAAATCAAACGCAAGACGTTGGTGCTTGTCATGGCTAACTCTGCACGCACGTTGTTTTGGTTGTTTAGCAAAACGATCCGAGGTACAGCCTGGGCCGTCGCACGCCAGCAACCTTGATCTGCTTGTTGAGATGTCTTGTTGTTCTGTCCGAGGTAGGCCGCACGGGCGCGCCAACGACCATTCGGAGACATCGTAACCGTCACACGTTGCGCGACACACTTCATCTCAGGGTGGAAGCAAGGAAGTGTGCCGGCAAAGGTTTGTGGTTCTGGAATCAGCTCTGATCGCACGGTATCCAACGGACCTGCCGCGGCCGCGGCCGAGGTCGCGACCGTGGCACCTGCTGCAGGGTTGGCCGTTACATTGGCACCTGTCTGCTGTGGAGCAGGGGCAGAGGACTTCAAACCAATCTGTATTTGACTAGGTGGGCGCACCGCCTGCGTGGCATAGGCGCCCTCAGCTTGCGCCACGGCATCCGTGGCTGAACTCGCCGCGGGTAGGTTGTAGTACCCCGATTGCTGCATTTGGGTACAAGCCGTCAGAAGCAACGCACTGACCAGGATGGCCCCACGATATAGGGAGGTAACGTGGGTCTGGTTGAGTTTGTTTTGTCTGAACATGATTGACTTCCTGAGTCGAGGGCGTAACTGAATTGATGCCTGCATTCTACGCATTTGCCCGGTTCCCTGCAGACGAATTTGCCTGGATTTTGTATGTTTACTGATATTTTGGCCTGGCTTGCTTTGGGGGCGATCGCGGGGTTGCTCTTGGGTTTTTTGCTTGCATGGGTTGTGCGGCAAATTTTCAGCCGCTGTTGGCTCGCTTGGGGCTTGACAGAGCCCGGTCATGGCTTCCCGTCGACGCACACCGCGCAGGCCCAAAGATTGGACGTCCAACTGTTGCTCTCTAGTGCGATGTGCGGCGCGGCTGTAGCGGGGTCAAACGCATTGCGCAGTCCAATGTTGTGGGAAGCCCTGTGGTCGGGCTCTTTGTTTTGTAGCCTCCTGTTACTGCAGGCGCGCATCGATGCCCAGACGGGCTTACTGCCCGATCGCTTGACGCTGGGCATGCTCTGGCTAGGGCTTTTGTTTAGCTTGTGCGGTGGCTGGGTCTCGCTCGAGCGCTCGGTGGCTGGGGCGGCCGCGGGCTATATTGTCATGTGGCTATTGGCGGTCGTGTTCTATGGTGTAACGAATCGTGAGGCGATGGGACGCGGAGACTTTAAACTATCGGCGGCGATAGGCGCTTGGCTCGGGCTGTGGTCTTTGCCAAGCGTCTGGCTGGCTGCGTCTGTGTGGGTATGCAGCGCTGCTGTCTTGGACCATTTATGTGGGCGACAACATTTCCGGGCGCCTAGGCCATTTGGGCCAGGGCTGGCTCTAGGCGGTATTCTAGTGATGTTGTCGCAGGTAAATTGATGGGGTAACAAGGAGTCGCAGTATGTTCAAGCTTGGTCTGACCGGTGGGATTGGTTCTGGTAAGACTTACGTTGCCAATTTATTGGCAGGGTGGGGCGCCAGCGTGATTGACACGGATCAGATTGCTCATGCCCTGACAGCCCCAGAGGGCCTTGCTATTTTGTCAATCCGGGCAGCGTTTGGGTCTGACGTGATCAGTCCAGAGGGCGCTCTGGATCGCGCGCGCATGAGAGAGCTTGTGTTTTCCAACCCTGCCAAACGCGCGACGTTGGAAGCGATCTTGCACCCCCTTATTGCTCAGGAAGTCTTGGCTCAAGCCAAGGTAGCGACGGGTCATTATGCTGTGTTTGTCGTCCCGTTATTGGTGGAGTCTGGCCGGTGGCGGGATCGAATCGATCGGCTGTGCGTAGTGGATTGCGATGAGGCGACCCAGATCGCGCGCGTCCAGGCGCGTTCGGGGATTCCAACGGACACGATTCGCCGAATTCTTGGCGCCCAAGCTAGCAGAGCGCAAAGATTGGCGGTTGCAGACGACATAATTAGCAATTCGGCAAACACCACAGTACAGGAACTTGAAAAACAGGTATTGGTCCTGCACGAGGGGTGGTGTAACCTATCGGTATCTGGCTAAATGCGCTCATTTTTGGTGCATCGCCTGCCTTTAGCGACAAATTGCTTTGATTCTTTTTGAATATCCCTTTAACGAGCGAATCCGTGCGCTGATGCGTCTGGAGTCTTTGCTCGACCGGATGATATTTTTCGCGAAGTCAGGTGATGCACGGCACCATCAGGTGGCCTTGGCCGCGCTTTTTGATTTGCTCGATGCCACGGAGCGCACAGACGTGAAAGGTGGTGTTGTGCAGGATTTGGAACGTCAGCGCAACGTCCTTTCGTCTCTGAAAGACCATCCTAGCGTCGATGAAAAGACCTTAGCGAATATGCTTGTCGAACTTGATCGGGTGATCGTTAATCTGAATGCGGCTGGAAAGACAGGGCAGGAATTGCGTGCAAACGAGTGGCTAAGCAGTCTGCGTGGGCGACTCGCCCTGCCGGGTGGCGGAACGCAAGTGGATCTGCCATCTTTTCATGCCTGGCAGTACTGTACAGAAGCCGAACGTTGTAACGATTTGCAACGCTGGATGTCGACGCTCATGCCGCTGCATGCTGGAATTTCGATGGTGATGCGACTGCTGCGTGAGACGGGGCAAGCGACCGATGCCGTTGCGCCTAAGGGCGCATTTCAACAAATGCTAGCGGGAAAAACCTATCAGCTTTTACGCGTATGGGTTGATCCGTCCCTTGGTGTTTTTCCTGAAATCAGCGCTAACAAATACATGGTCTGGATTCGTTATTCCACTCAGGATGGCGAGCATCGACCCCATGCGGTGACGCATGACGTGAACTTCAAAATGACTCTTTGCGCCCTCTAAGGGCCGGTTGGAATCCCTATGTCTGAGCATTTGCCTTCACCGTCCACCCGCCGGGTGCCTTGGGTTTGGATTGTCTTAGCGTTGACGCTGTTGGTAGGTGGAGTGTATTGGTGGCAAAGTGACGCCGGCAAGCCCGCAACACCAAAGGGACCGCCAGGTGGGATGACCCCCATGGTGCCTGTGCGCGTACAGGCTGCGATTTCTGAGAGTCTTGATATTTATTTGCGTGGTCTAGGCACGGTCACTGCCTTCAATACAGTCACTGTACGCAGCCGCGTTCAAGGCGAACTGATGGAGGTCTTGTTTAAAGAGGGCGACAGCGTGAAGGCGGGTGATGTGTTGGCCCGTATCGACCCAAGACCGTTTGAGGTTGCATTGGACCAAGCCCTAGGTGCTCAGCAACAAAACCAGGCCCAATTTGAAAATGCAAAGCGCGATTTACAACGCTATCAGACTTTGCGTAAGCAGGATTCAATCGCCCCTCAGTTGCTCGATACGCAGGCGGCGCTTGTACGAAAGTTTGAAGGGTTGATCAAAAGTGACCAGGCAACAGTAGACAATGCACGCTTGCAACTGAGCTACACCACCATCATGGCACCCATCGCGGGTCGGCTAGGCTTGCGTCGGGTCGATGCGGGCAATCTACTGAATGCGAACGATCCCGCCGGTGTCGTTGTCATTACGCAAACACAGCCTATCACCGTCATGTTTACGTTGCCTGAAAATGATTTGCCTGCTGTG
>CANFEI010000084.1 GCA_947445495.1 Alcaligenaceae bacterium | reverse complement strand
TTTGTTTTTTCTGATTTGCCTAAATGCGGGATCACGATCTGTGTGACATCACGTGGTGATCTAGCAGCGGCACAGAAGTGCGCCATCAAAATTGCGCGCGCTGCTTGGGCGGATCGTGCACGCTATGTGCCAGATATGCTCGAAGTTCCCGAGGCTGTTGCCCGGGCGCGCGATACCAAGGCCCCTTTGCTGTTCGCTGACGTAGCAGACAATCCCGGAGGCGGTGGCCGGGGTAACACGGCTTGGATGCTCAAGGCCTTTAATGACGCAAAAATTCCGGGGCTAGTGTTAGGCGTGTTCGTTGATCCTGAGTTGGCGCAACAGTGTCATGCTGCGGGTGAGGGCAACACGTTTGCAGCAGTGTTCAATGCCACAGAGAGTCAGTTTTCCAAGCGTTACGAGGCACGCGCACGCGTCATCAAGCTTTCGGATGGTGAAGGTACCGGGCGACGTGGGGTAATTGGTGGCAGGAAATTTTCACTTGGACCTTCTGCACTGATTGAACTCATTGACACGGGAACGCGGGTCGTTGTCGGCAGTTTGCGTCGACAGCTTTGTGAGCCGGCAATGCTTGAAATGCATGGAATCGATATTTCAAAAATCCGTATCCTAATCGTGAAGAGCCGCGGCCATTACCGCGCAGGCTTCGACGAGTTCTTCTCTGAGGATCGAATTTTGGATGTGGATAGTCCCGGGTTGACCACGCCCAATTTAAAAAATGTTGATTTCAAGCGCTTGCCGCGGCCCGTCTGGCCGATTGACCAAAATGCAGTGTTTACTGAACCGGTCTGGGCTAAAGGTCTATAGTGATTTATGTCGCAGTAAGTTTTGGATAAGGGCCGTCTTGCAGTGCATACGTCTCAAGGACGGTGCGGGCCACCTGTTTGCGGCTGATTTTCCCCTGGGGGTTGCGGGGCAACGCATCGAGTGCCGCAAACAGCCTGGGTCGTTTGTGTTTAGACATCGACTCAAGGAGTTGCAAACATTGCTCTTGCCAGCCGTCTTGAGCACCTTCGGCGACGGCCGTGATGATTTCGCCCCAGTAGTCTGATGCGAGAGAGGTGACGCATATTTGGCCACATAGTGTGTTGGCTGCCAACGCCACTTCGATTTCATCTGGATTGACACGATACCCCCCTGTTTTGATGACGTCTGCGACACGTCCAGTGAGAATCAATCGTCCTGCGGAATCAACATAGCCGAGGTCACCGGTACTGTGCCAACCGTCAGGTTGATGGGGCTTAAAACCATTTGCGTCAATGAGCCCTGCTGACATGTGAGGCGCACGCAATAAGATTTCGCCATGTGGTTCTTCTTTAGATAGCGCTTCTTGAACTTTTATTTCTACACCACTTGCGGGCCAACCTACACAAGCGCCTGCTGGGATTTCATCGGCAGTAAGGTAGTCGTGTGTGGCCTGAGGGTCCAATACAGTGATTGGATTGATGCACTCTGATTTTCCGTAGGTAATGCGTACTTTAGGTCCGAACATGGCACAAGCACGCTTGTACAGTGCAGGCGTTAAGGGCTGCGTGCCGGTGAAGACGCACCGTACGTTTGTGTAGGTCGAGCCTGTAAGCGCTGAGGTGATTTTTGCCAACACCGTCGGTGGCGCAAAAATAGCATCTAAGGCGTCTGTGTCGAGTAATGGTTTGATTTTTTCAATATCAACGCCATCGTGTAAAACAATCGTCGCGCCGTGATCGAGCCAAGCAAAAGTAAGTAGCGAGGCGCCGTGTACAAAAGGGGTCATTAATAGGACTTTTTGTCCCGGACTCGGGATAAACGGCAGGGACGCTTTCAGGAGTTGCTCTCCGGCCCAGCGCGCCTGCTGGGTGTACAACACACCCTTGGGTTTTCCGGTCGTTCCGGACGTGAATAGAATGCGCGCCGTGGCGTTGGCCGAACACGGTGGGAATGATTCAGGCGTCAAAGGGGTTGACGAAGCGATGCGCTGAGTCGGCACACATGTCAACCCCAGCTTTTGAAGTTCGTCGCCCCTTTGTTCTAAAGAGACAACCGTCTTCACGCTTGCTAAGTGTGTGCACCACTGCAGTTCGTCGGTGGTGTAGCCCCAGCTCAACGGTGTTTCGCAGGCTCCCGATAGGCGTACGCCGTATGACACCCAGACGGCATCGGTGCTGTTGGGGATGAGTGTGCCGACGGGTTCACCTTCTTGGATGCCTTGCTGGCGCAGGTGAGCGGCAAGCGCATGCGCACGTTGATTGAGCTCCTCGTAATTCAGTGAGTTTCCGTGACCATCGATCGCAGCAATCTGGTGAGCAAAGCGCTGGGACAACACATTGAGCTGTGCAGACCATGCAATTGGAGGTGGGGGAGGGGCGATTAGGTTCATTGGATTAGTGTAATGGAGCATAGGTTTCCCCTCGATTTTATGATTCAATCGAGTTTGAAGTAATGACAGCATTCCAATCTTGAATACCGAAATAAAGGTGAAAACATGACAATGGCGAAAAAAAATAGTGAGACGACCGAAACTGGGGTGAGTCAACCCAATCGTGCACGGCGCTCGCTGGTTGGCGCGGCAGCGATCTCAGCCGTGGGCGCTGGCTTGGGCCTGCCGCTGGTGGCGCAGTCGCAGGGCGCTTATCCAAATCGACCTTTGAAAATAGTGATCCCTTGGCCCCCTGGGCAAGCGACTGATTTAGTGGGTCGTGCAATTGGAATAGGCTTAACAAAGGTGCTTGGTCAAACGGTGGTGGCTGATAACAAAGCCGGTGCAGGCGGCACAATTGGAACCGATATGGTGGCCAAAGCCCCCGCTGATGGGTACACGCTTCTTGCCGCGTCCGCCGGACCCGTATCGGTTGCGCCTTTATTGCAGAAAACGCCTTACGACGTATCGAAAGACTTTACAGCGATCGCATTAACCGGACTTTCGCCGTATGTGTTGGTGACTAATCCGAATTTTCCAGCTAAGACCGCGGCTGAGTTCGTGAAGATCGTGAAAGCGAGCCCGAATAAATATACGTTTGCCACGTCCGGCACGGGAGCAACGGCCCATTTGGTCGCGGAGGCGTTTAATGCCGCCTTAGGCTTGAAGGCTTTGCACGTTCCGTACAAAGGCTCCTCGCCTGCGCTGGCAGATGTGCTCGCCGGCCGAGTGGACTACTGCTTGGAGACAGCAGCGGCCACCATGCCTTTTGTGAAAGACGGTCGTTTGAAGGGCTTGGGTGTTTCGCTGGAAAAGGGGAGTGTCGTCACGCCAGGCATCCCTGCGCTTGCGACGGCAGTCAACATCCCTGGCTTTAACCTCGGAGCTTGGGCAGGACTCATGGGACCAGCGGGCTTACCTGCAGACGTAGTCGATCGTCTCGCTAAAGCAATGCGTCAAGTCATGCAGTCTGACGAGCTTAAAGAACTCTTTATGCGAATTGGAATTGAAATTGACTTCCGTGAGCAGGCAGAGTTTTTGAAGTACCTAGAAGCCACCCGCGTCCAGTTCACCGACGTGATCAAGCGCAACAACATCAAGCTCGAAGGGACTTGATAGCAAGCTGAGCGTTTATCATGCTCGACAGGCCCGATTGCTGCGATGCAGCATGCGGGCCTTTTGTTTACCCTCAGAGTCTAGGTGTACTTGGTACAAGGGGGTGATCATATAGAATAGAATTAGCCAATTACATGAATGAAAGGTTCAAAAATGACCGGGGAAGCGACATGAGTGAAATGCGTTTTGAGCAACCAAAAACCGCCGAGGCGGCGTCTGCCTTGTTGGCGGGTACCCAAGGCCTGGCAAAAGTGCTTTCCGGCGGAACGGATCTGATGATCCATATGCGAAACGGCAACATAAAGCCCGAGCTTGTGCTGGACGTCAAGGGCATTGCCGAGATGAACGCGATTACCGTTGAAAAAAACGGTGGCTACCGGTTTGGTGGTGCAGTGTCGTGTATGCAGCTCCTCGAAAACAAAGCGTTCGCCGAAACGTGGCCTGGCATCATTGATGGCGCGAACCTCGTGGGTTCGATCCAAGTGCGTGGGCGTGCCACAGTGGCGGGTAACTTGTGTAACGCCTCGCCTGCAGCAGATACGGTCCCCGCGATGATTGCGGCGGGAGCGATTGCCAGCGTGGTGGGCCCTGCAGGTCGTCGCGAGGTTCCCGTCGAGCAGATTCCTACTAGTCCGGGCAAGACCACTCTCGCAAAAGGCGAGCTCATTGTTTCGTTTCTGCTTCCCAAGCGTGCGCCGCATTCTGGCGATGCGTATTTGCGGTTTACGCCGCGCACTGAAATGGACATCGCGGTCGTGGGTGTGGGCCTGAGCCTGACACTCGATGACAAAGGTGTCTGTACAGCCGCCCGCGTGAGCCTCGGCGCTGTGGCCGAGCGCGCGTTACTCGTGCCTGAAGCGGCTGCCGCCTTGATTGGCACGAAAGTCGATGAGGCCGCACTAGCAAAGCTTGCTGCGGCAGCAAGCGCCGCCGCCCGTCCGATTGATGACAAGCGCGGCACCAAAGAATTTCGAATCAAAATCGCTGGTGTGTTGGCAAGACGCGCAGCAGAAAAAGCACTCGCACGCGCAAAAGGGAACAAGTAAAAATGGCTAAGCAACATGTATCGACAGTAATTAATGGTGATCCCGTTGAGTTTCTATGTGACGCAAACAAGTCGTTGCTGGATGTACTGCGCAACGATTTAGGGATGACGGGAACCAAAGAAGGTTGTGGCACGGGCGACTGTGGCTCGTGCAGCGTCACGCTCGATGGCCGTTTGGTTTGTTCATGTCTGGTGCTCGGTGTTGAGGCTGAAGGCAAGTCTGTTCAAACCATCGAAGGCATGGCCAATGGCGAACATCTTCATGTGCTGCAGCGTAAGTTTCTTGAGCATGCGGCTCTGCAGTGCGGTATTTGCACACCTGGATTTTTGGTGGCAGCACGCTCGTTACTCGAACGTAATCCTGATCCAACCGAAGAAGAAGTACGCTTTTGGTTGGCCGGTAACCTGTGCCGTTGCACCGGCTACAACAAAATCATCGAAGCCGTGCTCGATGCAGCACGTGAAATGCGGGGAGCCTGATCATGTTGACCAACACAAAGAATACACATCAAACGATGAAGTCCGTCGGTACCAGTCCAGTTCGTCCGGATGGTGTGCCAAAAGTGACTGGGTTAGCCCAATACGGCGCAGACTATTCGCTGCCTGGGATGCTCTGGGCGAAGGTTTTGCGTTCGCCGCACGCGCACGCTCGGATTCGCTCGATCAATACTGCCAAGGCGCTTGCCTTGCCAGGTGTGAAGGCAATTATTACTGCCGCAGATTTACCAAACCAGTCTTTTGATTACGTTGGTCCTGAGCGTGTTGCCTTGAACTACTGGCACATGACCCGCAATATCTTGGCACGTGAAAAGGCCTTGTACGAAGGTCATGCGATTGCCGCAGTGGCAGCCACCACGGCCGCGATTGCAGACCAGGCAGTGCGTCTGATCGAAATAGATTTTGAAGTGCTGCCTCACGTCATCGATGTCGATGATGCGATGAAGCCTGATGCGCCTTTGCTTTTCGAGGATATGATTCCTCGCGGCTTTGATCCCGCTCCAACCAAGCCCTCGAATATTTCAAAGCGTTTGGAATTCAAGATTGGTGATCTCGAGGCGGGCTTTGCATCGGCCGATGAAGTCGTTGAGATGAGCTTCAAAACAGCTGCGGTGCATCAAGGCTATATCGAGCCGCATTCTTGTTTGGCACGTTATGGCGCTGATGGTCAGTGCGAGCTGTGGTCTTCAAGTCAGGGGCACTTTGTGGTGCGTGCTTACACGGCGAAGTTGTTAGGCATTGAGATTGGGAACCTGCTTGTGCACCCCGCAGAGATTGGTGGTGGCTTCGGCGGCAAGACCGTCGTATACGTCGAGCCTCTTGCCTTGGCGCTCGCACGGAAGTCTGGTCATCCCGTGAAGCTGATGATGTCTCGTGAAGATACCTTTAAAGCGACGGGCCCAACCTCTGGCGCATCGATGACAGTCAAGATCGGCGTAAAGAAAGACGGCACCATTGTCGCTGCGGATGGGCTGTTTAAGTTCCAGGCGGGTGCGTTCCCAGGCTCACCTGTGATGAATGCAACGATGTGTGCCTTTGCCCCATACATTATTGCAAACGCACGCGCCATTGGATTTGACGTGGTGTCGAATCGTCCCAAGTCTGCTGCGTATCGCGCCCCAGGTTCGCCGATTTCAGCTTTCGCTGTTGAAAGCGTGCTTGATATCTTGGCAAAGAAAATTGGAATGGATCCGCTCAAGTTGCGTCTTAAAAACGCAGTGAAAG
>CANFEI010000083.1 GCA_947445495.1 Alcaligenaceae bacterium | reverse complement strand
TGGGTTAGCCATGCCAGTCGTTTGAATAATGACGCGCTCGAAGTTCAGATCGCCTG
Source organism: Alcaligenaceae bacterium (assembly GCA_947445495.1). The sequence goes on along the minus strand of CANFEI010000083.1, from coordinate 6,241 downwards.
CCTGACGACGTTTGCGTAGATCGTTCAGCGTGCGCATTAAGTCGCCGCGCACTGTGCAGCACACGCAACCGTTCGACAGCTCGATGATTTCTTCGTCCTGATCTTGGACGAGCAAGTCGTTGTCGATGCTTTCTGGCCCGAATTCATTCTCGATCACGGCGATGCGCTTGCCGTGATATTCGGTCAGGATGCGTTTGAGGAGGGTCGTTTTACCTGCACCGAGAAAGCCGGTGAGGATTGTGACGGGGACCATTTTGTCCAAACTGCTTGGGGAATTCATGAGCGGATTAACTTCAAAAACGGAAAGGGTGCATCAGGCACCGGAACAAGCCTAGACTTCAAGGCAAGGCGGGATTACAGCACAGCCCACGCCAAGGGGCAAACATTCTAGACTGGGGGTTTATACCCCTAGTTGGCAAAAATACTTAGTGCCTTGAGCTTAGCAGACACAAATTGCAATACCCTGACAAATGGGGGCGCTTTAGGTAGTTTCAATAAGAAAGTTTATTTTAGCTAAATTAATAATTATTTAGCTTTTGCGACCAGCACGGGGGTGGGCGGAATCATACGCGCGCGCCAGATGCTGAAAATCTAGCTTTGTATACAGTTGGGTGGTGGAAATGTTGGCGTGACCAAGCATTTCTTGTACCGCGCGCAAATCCTGCGCAGATTGCAACACGTGGCTCGCAAAGCTGTGGCGCAACACGTGCGGGTGTATATGGGTAGGCAAACCGGCTAGCAGCGCCAGACGGGTGAGTTGGGATTGCACAACACGAGGGCTGATCCGTCGTCCGCGTGCGCCTAAAAAGAGCGCCGTGGCGTCTGCCTCCGGGGCTTGCGATAGGGCGAGTGCGGGGCGTGCCTCGAGCCACTGCGCCAAGCAGGCTTTGGCCTGCGCACCAATCGGCACGGAGCGGCGCTTGCCGCCTTTACCCAGAACGTGAACCTCTTGCTCGAGTAGATCAATCCAGCCCGCCGAGGTGTATTCCTTGGATTGGGTGTATTGCAAGTCCAGGCTCACGAGTTCACTGAGGCGTAGACCGCTCGAATAAAAGAGTTCAAACATGGCCCGATCGCGCAGACCAACTGGGTCGGTGCGTGTGGTCAGGACGGTGGCGTCAAGCAGGGCCTGGGTCTGATCGACAGACAGCGCTTTGGGTAGGCTGCGCTTGATCTTTGGCGCGCGCACATCGACTGCGGGGTTAGTCGGCATCTTGGCTTGCGGTGCCCACCACTTGAAAAAACCGCGCCAAGCAGCCAGCATGCGAGCAAGGCTTCGAGGGCTGTGCCCTTGTGCATGCAGGCGTCCTAGATAATGCCGAATGTTGCCATTGACGACTTGCTCGAGTGGCTTGTCCTCATGGAGCCTGACAAGCTGTTGCAGGTCACGGCGGTAGGCGTCAAGCGTATGAACAGAATAACGTCGGTTACGCTCGAGATGCGTCAGCCACAGAACGACGCTTTCAGGTAGCAGTGGTTCGGTGGCCTCGTACATCTTCTTCAAGCGCGGGTGTTGAGTGTCGGGATCGTTGGGTCGCCAGAAGTCGCGCTGCCGTTTAAACGCGAAAGCGCTGCACTGGCGAGAATCCCGACTGTCTGCAGAAAAGCACGACCCATATCCGGTGCAAAGCGCTCAGCGTCCTCCGAACCGAGCACGAGCATGCCGAAGGCGGGCGCGTTGGGGGCGGGACGCAGTGCTAGCACGGCAAACGAGGCAGGTGGGCGCTTGAGCCAACTGGCAGCGGTGAGTTTGGTGTCGTTACCGCAGTACGGCGTGGTCAGTGCATTGGCGTAGTCACGAACCTCATCGGACACCGCTTCGCCGATGCCTTCTTCCGGGAGGTCTAAGCCCCATAGACGCATACCGACCTCTTGTAAATTGAACTGCTCAGTCAGGCCTTGCGCGACTTGCTCTGGCACGCGCGCATTGATGGGCTCGCCCAGCATGCGCACACACCAGCGATTGAGCTTATCCGTAGTCAACTCATTTAATGCGGCATTGCGCACGAGTTCGGCGAGTCGGAATTCAAAATCTTTCAGACGCTCGCGCAACGTTAGAATTTGACGCTCACCGAGCGAAATTGCGCGTGCTTGATGGGGATGCGGGACTTCGATTGTTGAAAAGAGCTCCGCATGTTGCACAAAGAATTCTGGATGCTCTTGCAGGAAACGCGCGACGGTCTGTGCGGTTAGCGAATCAGTCATGGCTACATACTCATTAAGAAGAGTGAACTAAATACCAGCGGGGATTGAGGCCACCAAGCGGTCGATATCAATGCTGCTGGAAAAAACGGTTGTGGTCGGACCGGTCATGCGCAGCGCCTGACCATTCCATTCAATCGTGAGCCAGCCACCGCGCGCGCGCAAGCGCACCGGCGAATCGAGAAGACCACGCCGAATGCCGGCTGCAACTGCGGCACAGGCGCCTGTGCCGCAAGCGAGCGTCTCACCTGCGCCGCGTTCGTACACACGCAGGTAGGCGGTGTGCCGATCGACGACCTGTAAAAAGCCTGCATTCACGCGGCGCGTAAACCGTGGGTGGGATTCAATCAACGGACCGATTTGCGTCACGGGGGCGTGATCAATATCCGCAACAACTTGCACGGCGTGCGGATTTGAAATCGCAACGGCCGAAAGCCAGACGAGCTGCTCGGCACCGTTTACGTGTAAGGGCAAGCCATAGAGTGTGTCTTTGCCCTCGGTGCGCGTGGCCAACCCCGTCACATCAAACGGCAGGTCGGCAGGCGTAAAGCGGGTTTGGCCCATATCCACCACAACATCCCCATTGGGCAGTGCCTCAAGGGTGATCAGGCCAGTCGCGATTTCCGCACGTAAGGGGTTGCGTGACGAGAGCTTTTGTTCGTGAACAAATTTAACAAAACAGCGCGCGCCGTTACCGCAGTGTTCGACTTCACCGCCATCCGCATTGAATATGCGATAACGAAAATCCGCTTCGGGATGGTGGGGGGTGTCGACTAATAAGATTTGGTCACAGCCAATGCCGAACTGTCGGTGAGCGAGCGCTCGTGCGCGTTCGGGGGTCATGTCAATGGACTGACGCACCCCATCGAGCATGACGAAATCATTGCCCAAACCGTGCATTTTGGTGAAGTTCCAGATCATGTAGGCATTATCCCCCATTTACTTGATAGGTAGATACCTGTGTGCTTGTGACTTGCAGGCTTAAGGGTATAAGCAGACGTAATTACAACAATTGATTAATTTCGCATAAAATACCATCAGTCGCTGAGTTAACCGACAACTTGCGGAGCGACTACGTTAGGTCTAAGCCGATGTGCTGGGCCGGCATAAAAACAATTCCGCTAAAGCGTCGCGCCCATTCCAGCGTCTATCAGCGTCTTTGACAGGTGAAGGTACGGGGTGCAACGCACCTCCTTAACCTACCCCTCTGGTTTTCCAGAAAAGGACGTGAGTATGTCTAAAGCTAGCGATTATCTCTTTACCTCTGAATCGGTCTCTGAAGGCCATCCCGACAAGGTCGCTGACCAAGTCTCCGATGCCATTCTCGACGCGATTTTCACCCAAGACCCACACGCTCGTGTCGCCGCCGAAACGCTGTGTAACACTGGCTTGGTTGTACTTGCCGGTGAAATCACCACCTCGGCAAACGTCGACTACATCCAAGTTGCGCGTGACACCATCAAGCGCATCGGCTACGACAATACTGAATACGGTATTGACTACAAAGGTTGTGCCGTGTTGGTGGCCTATGACAAGCAATCACCTGACATCGCGCAGGGTGTTGATCGTTCATCCGAAGACTACCTGAACCAAGGCGCTGGTGACCAAGGCCTGATGTTTGGTTACGCGTGTAACGAGACACCTGATCTGATGCCCGCGCCGATCTGGTATGCACACCGTTTGGTACAGCGCCAGAGCGAGCTGCGTAAAGATGGCCGCCTGCCTTGGCTGCGCCCAGATGCGAAGTCGCAAGTCACTTTCCGTTATGTGGATGGCCAGCCCGTCGAAGTGGATACGGTTGTGTTGTCGACTCAGCATGCCCCTGAGATCTCGCAGACAGCGATTCATGAGGCGGTGATCCAAGACATCATTCGCCCAAGCTTCCCAGCAGGCTTGTTGACCGAAAAAACTAAGTTCCTGATCAACCCAACCGGTCGTTTTGTGATCGGTGGCCCACAGGGCGATTGCGGGTTGACTGGCCGTAAGATTATTGTTGACACTTACGGTGGTGCTTGTCGCCATGGTGGTGGCGCGTTCTCTGGCAAAGACCCTTCAAAGGTTGATCGTTCGGCTGCTTACGCGGCGCGTTACGTTGCTAAAAACATCGTGGCTGCCGGGTTAGCTAGCAAGTGCGAAGTGCAGGTCAGTTACGCGATTGGTGTGGCAGAGCCCATCAATATTACCGTCAACACCGATGGTACCGGCGTGGTCTCTGACGAGCAGTTGTCCAAGTTGGTCCGTGAGCATTTCGACTTGCGCCCCAAGGGCATCGTCAACATGCTCGACCTCTTGCGCCCGATCTACAGCAAGACAGCTGCCTACGGTCATTTCGGCCGCAACGAGCCTGAGTTCAGCTGGGAAGCCACTGACAAGGCCGCGACGCTCAAGAAGGCCGTTTAATGGCTGACACGAGCACGCCCGATTCACCTTGCGTCGCGGTGTGCTCGACGTTGTTTGACGACATCTGTCGCGGCTGCGGTCGCACCGTGATGGAAGTCTCGAACTGGGTTTTTATGGACGACGCCGAAAAACAAGCCGTCTGGGTGCGTATTCGTGCGGAAGGCTACCCAAGACGACCTGACGGGAAGTAAAAAAGAAAAGAGCGTTTGGTGTGAACTACACCCCAAATGCTCTTTTTTATTTCTTATCTGACAGCGTGTCGCCAGCAAGCGTCTCTGTGAGCTTGGCAATCGCGGTGTGGTCCTGTCCCGGTCCCAACATGGCAGCACAGGAGGCCCACATTTCACGGCACAGGGCCGAGAACGGCGTTGGCGTGTTGGTGTCGCGTCCGATCTCGAGCGCGATACTCAAATCCTTGACCATCAAGTCCAGCCCGAAGCCTGCGTTGTACTGACCCGACAACACAAATTGCTTGAATTTCTTTTGGGTGGAGTTGTTCATGCCCGTTGAAGAGTTCAGCACATCGACCATTGCTGATGGGTTCAGGCCAAAGCGCTTGCCGATCATGAGTGCTTCGACGCCAATCAGAAAACCACCAGCCGAGACCAGGTTGTTCAGCGCTTTCATCGCATGTGCAGAGCCAACATCACCCGTGCGGGTAATGGAGGTACCCATAGAGGACAGCGCAGGGCGTACACGTTCAAGAATGGCTTCGCTACCGCCAAACATGATTGCGAGTTCGCCGGTCTTGGCGCGCGGCACGCCGCCCGAAACAGGCGCATCAACCATGTGCGCGCCAGCTGCCGCGACTTGCTCGGCCAAGGCGCGTGTGATGGTGGGTACGCCCGAACTCATTTCGACCACGACAGCGTCTTTGCGCAGTCCGGCGAGCACGCCATCCGGGCCTTCAAGGACCGCCTGAACGATCGCGCTGGTGGGCAGAATTGTGATGATGATGTCGGACGCTGCCGCGAGCGCGCGGTTTGATGCTGCGACCGTACCGCCGTTTTCTTTGGCGAAGGCCTGCGCGCGCTCAGACGACGCGTCGACGATTTGCAGAGGGTAGCCAGCTTTGTGCAGAAGGGCAGCCATGGGCCAACCCATACTGCCTACGCCTATAAAACCTATGTTGGGTTTGGCGCTCATTTTTTGACAGCCTTTTTAGTGGTAGGTTTTTTAGCGACAGCCTTTTTTGCTGTTGCTTTTTTTGCAGTGGGTTTTTTGGCAGCAGATTTTTTAGCGGCTGCCTTAGTGTAGGCGCCTTCCTCTTCCAATACCTGGTTGGCTGCCTTGAAAGCGTCCAAGCCAGCAGGGATACCACAGTAAACGGTTGCGTGCAGCAACACTTCTTTGATTTCTTCAACCGTTACGCCGTTGGCGAGTGCGCCTTTGACGTGTAGTTTGATCTCGGCTGAACGGTTCAGTGCGGTGAGCATTGCAAGGTTAAGCATGCTGCGTGTTTTACGGCTTAAACCATCACGTGTCCAGGCGTAGCCCCAGCACCATTCGGTGGTGATGTGCTGGAACGCCATAGTGAAATCGTTGGCTTTAGCGATTGAGCCATCCACATAGTCTGTGCCGAGTACCGCACGGCGTACGGCCAGGCCGTCTTTAAAAAGTTTTGCAGTTTCGTTTTTGG
>CANFEI010000082.1 GCA_947445495.1 Alcaligenaceae bacterium | reverse complement strand
GAAGCTAGGGCATGGTCATTGCCTGTTCGCAACGGCAACTTACCGGTCGCAAAATAATTCGCAGCGAGAAAGGCCAGCATGCTTGTCATGCTGTCTGTCAGGGCGGTGGTCACCTCTTCGCCCTGCCCAGTGCGCGCACGGCGCACCAGCGCAGCCAAAATCCCCATCGCGGCATAAGACCCCGCCACAAGATCCGAAATCGGCGGTGCAGCGCGCATTGGCGGTTGATCGGCCGCGCCATTGACGCTCATGAAGCCGCTCATGGCCTGCGCGACGAAATCAAAGGATGGTCGGTCCGCATACGGACCATCGAGACCGAACCCCGTCACATTACAGCTGATCAAATCGGGTTTGATTTGAGCAAGCGCTTCACGACCAAACCCCATCTTGTCCATGATGCCAGGCCGGAAGTTATTGACCACCACATCTGCTGTCGCCAATAACTTGCGCAAGATATCTTTGCCTTCGCTTGAACGCAGATCAAGCGTGATCGAACGCTTGTTTCGGTTAAACGATGCGAAATAAAACGAATAACCGTTCGGTGCCTCGCCTTGCTTGCGCACCGGGTCACCCTCGCCCGGGTCTTCGATCTTGATGACCTCGGCACCCATATCAGCCAAAAACATCGTGCAGAAAGGGCCAGACAAAATGCGGGTCAAGTCAACGACGCGAATGCCTTGAAGCTGCATGGCAGAGGGAACCTATTTAATCTAAAGGGCCTGGGCAACACCCGCGGCATGTGCCTGCTCGTCAGCGTGATAGGACGAACGCACCATGGCGCCCACGGCAGCATGGTGAAAGCCCATTGCATAGGCTTCACGCTCAAATATCTTAAACGTGTCGGGATGCACATAGCGCAAGACCGGCAAGTGGTGCTCTGAAGGTTGCAAGTATTGGCCGATTGTCAACATTTCTACGTCGTGGGCACGCATGTCGCGCATCACCTGCAGAATCTCTTCGTCGGTTTCGCCCAAGCCGAGCATCAACCCAGATTTTGTTGGTGTGCCGGGATGACGCTTTTTAAATTCTTGCAGCAGTTTGAGTGAGTGCATGTAATCAGAACCCGGGCGCGCTTGCTTATACAGACGCGGCACGGTTTCCATGTTGTGGTTCATCACATCAGGCGGTCCACCATCCAGGATCTCAAGCGCACGATCTAGGCGACCACGGAAATCTGGCACCAAGACTTCGATCTTGGTATTGGGGGACAACTCACGAACTTTCTGAATGCATTCCACAAAATGGCCCGCACCACCGTCGCGCAAATCATCACGGTCCACAGAGGTGATCACCACATAGGTGAGTTTCAACGCCGCAATTGTGCGGGCGAGGTTGACAGGCTCATTCACATCCAACGGGTCGGGGCGGCCATGGCCCACATCACAAAACGGGCAGCGACGCGTGCACTTATCACCCATGATCATGAAGGTAGCCGTGCCCTTACCGAAACATTCGCCGATATTGGGGCACGAGGCCTCTTCGCAGACTGTGTGTAAGTTGTGCTCGCGCAAAATACGTTTGATATCGTAGAAACGGGAGCCGGCCGGTGCCGCCTTGACACGAATCCACTCTGGTTTCTTTAAACGTTCAGCCGCGATCACCTTGATCGGGATACGAGAAGTCTTGGCTTGCGCCTTTTGCTTTTGCGTCGCATCGTAGGGCGCAGCAGTCGTATCAGTAGAGGCCGAAGGTGGGATGGTTGTCGACATAAATTGCCAGGACGCTTCGCTGCTAAACGTTGCGCCGCTAAGAGTAAAGGGATAACTCTATTCTACCCGCTGGTGAGCTGCAAGCCACATTGGGCAGCGATTTGTGTGGCTAATGCTTGCGCGACATCGTCCCAGGGGGCACGCGCGCCCACATCAACCATATTGATGGTCTGCAATCCCGCATATCCGCAGGGGTTAATGCCCTCAAACGGCGTCAAATCCATATCGACGTTTAACGCGACGCCGTGATACGTACAGCCATTGCGCACCTTGATACCCAGCGCCGCAATTTTGGCGAGCGTATCGCCAACGGGCACATACACTCCTGGCGCGCCGTCTTTACGACACGCGTGCTGCACTCCGAAACCCGCGAGGGTCAGGATGACCGACTCTTCGATCTCGTTGACCATCTGCTTGATGTAACGCCCGGAACGCTTGAGATCTGCCAAGATATAGACCATCACTTGCCCAGGACCGTGATAAGTCACTTGTCCACCACGATCCGTCTGGATGACCGGAATCTTGCCAGGGTTAAGTAAGTGTTCAGGCTTGCTAGCCTGACCGAGCGTGTAGACCGGCGTGTGTTCGACTAGCCACAGCTCGTCCGCGGTATTCGGTGTGCGCCCTTGCGTGAAATCTCGCATCGCTCGCCAGACAGGCTCATACTCAGACGGGCGTGACCACACCCGCGACACTACAACACCACCGAAACCAGCGGGTGTGCGTGCAGCGCGCGATAAAGATTGTCGAGTTGCTCGCGCGAGGTTGCATTGATGGTGAACGTCAACCCCATGTAGTTGCCGGCCTTGCTTGGACGCATTTCAACTGTGGCCGGATCAAACGCAGGATCATGTTCGCGCACAAGATCTGACAGGACTTGCGCCAATTCAGGCGTCTGTTTTCCCATCACCTTGATGGGAAACGCAGACGGGTACTTGATCAGCGACTCTTCCGTTGGCGCGGCCATTATTACAGCGCGGCAATGCGTGCATCGTAAGCGGCGCGCAGTTTCTGGAAGACCGGGCCAGGTTTACCAGCACCAACGGGCTTGCCGTCGAGCTGAACAATCGCCAACACCTCGCGGGTTGCAGAAGACATCAAGATCTCGTCAGCACCCTGCACTTCCTCTTGTTTGACGACGCGCAATTCGAAGTGAATACCGGCTTCTTTGCAGAGCTCTTCAAGCAAACCGTAGCGGATGCCTTCAAGCACGAGATTGTCTTTTAGGGGAGCAATCAGTTTGCCCTGCTTGATCACCCAGATATTGCAAGACGCGCCTTCTGTGAGGTTGCCATCACGGAACTGGATGACCTCGTCGACACCTGCATCCACAGCCGCTTGCTTGGCCAACACGTTACCGAGCAAGGACACCGACTTAATATCGCAATGCAGCCAGCGCTCATCAGGGATACTCACGGAGGTTAAGCCTTTCTCGCGGACAGCCGCAGTCGGTGGGGTCATTGGTGCCACCATCGCAAATACGGTTGGCTGCACGGGCGGCACGGGAAACGCATGATCGCGTTTCGCTACACCACGCGTCACCTGGATATACACCATGCTGGTGGGCTCAGCGTTGCGATCGGTCAGCTCTTTAACCAAGGCCTCCCACTGCGGCTTGGTCATTGGATTTTGAATCCGCAACTTTGCGAGACTGCGCTCAAGACGCGCCAAATGCTGCGCCATGCGGAAGGTCTTACCTTTGTATATCGGTACGACCTCGTAGATACCATCACCAAAAATAAAGCCTCGGTCGAGGACCGAAATTTTCGCCTCAGAAAGGGGGCCAAAGACGCCGTTGACATAGACGGTTGGATTGCCCGAGACACCTTGAATCAACATGTTCTGCACCATTTGTTCTGCTCGCTAGTTCGATCGATTGATGAAAAATTATTCAGATTTACGGAACCACAACTTCACTGTGTCGACGGTTCGGCCTACAAAGCCCGCACGCTCGACAGCTTCAAGCACCTCAAGCGGTTCTGAGCGCAACAACCTGTTATCCAACATCAGGGTGAGCGTGCCGACCTTCTCGCCCGCACCAAGTGGCGCGAGTAAAGGATCAGGACGCTTGGCAATCGGCTTAACCTCGCCTGCACGCCCGCGTGGCACCGTCACCCACAAAGGATTGGATACGCCGAGTTTGGCTTCCTCGGTCTTGCCTTGCCAGACACGTGCCTCGACGGCCGGCTGCGACTTATCAAAAATCTTGATCGTTTCAAAATTCTGGAAAGTCCAGTTCAGGATTTTTAGGCTTTCTTCCGCACGCGTGGCCATGCTATCTGAACCCACGAGCACCGTGATCACGCGACGATCGCCACGCTTGGCGGTGGCAACCAGGCAATAACCCGCAGCATCGGTGTGCCCTGTTTTCATTCCATCGACTGACGGGTCAGCCCACAACAAACGGTTACGGTTGGACTGTTTGATTTTGTTGTAGGTGAACTCACGCATCGAATAGTACGGAAAGTAGTCTGGATGATCATTGATCATGCGGCGCGCAATGATGGCCAAATCGCGTACGGTGGTCATGTGCTGGGCATCGGGCAGGCCCGTTGCATTCTTGAACACAGTATTGACCATACCCATGCGTGCCGCTTCTTTATTCATGCTGTCGACAAAAGCGGCTTCGCTACCCGACACGGCTTCGGCGAGCGCTACCGATGCGTCATTGCCTGACTGAATGATCACGCCTTTGATGAGCTCATCCACTGTGACAGGCTTGCGCGGCTCAATGAACATGCGCGAGCCGCGCGTTTTCCAGGCGACCGTCGACACATTCGCTTGTTGCTCGAACGTTAAACGTTTTTCTTTGATCGCAGTAAAAGCGAGGTAGGCCGTCATGATTTTAGTCAGCGAGGCCGGCTCAACTTTTTGATCAGGGTTAGATGAAGCCACCACCTGCCCGCTTGTGACATCGACCGTAATCCAGGCACGTGCCGCAATAGTGGGCACTGGCACACTCGACAGCTCTCCAACTTGTACGGGGGTCAGTGGCGAAGGGGTTTTGGCCGACACCGCCGCTTCTGAGGGCGCTGGCTTGGCTGTCGCAGGATCTGCCTTGACAACAGGCTCGCCCTTGCCTTTAGGGGCAGGTTTTGTCGTTGGGGTCGTGGGGGTCGTTGAATTCTGGGCGTGAATCTGGGGCGAAGTGAGCGCGATCGACACGCCAAGAATCGACACACCCGCAGTCGATGTCAGTACAGTCGATATAGCTTTCGTTGCGCCGGCAAGCTTGGAGGCACTTGCGCGCAATACGCTGCGGACTACAAAAAACAAAGGCTCGGACATGACTGAGGTCTTCAAACAACACAACAGCCTCATTATAGGCATTCCATCTCCGTGCGCTAGGGTAATGCCTTTAGTCTTGTCTGTACTAATTGTCTTAGTACGAGCAGCTTGCCATGAAAGAAATGACCCGCATCGGGGATGACCACGATTGGCATCCCAATGGGCCGCGCCCACTCCATCACTTCCGATAAGGGCACAACCTCGTCGTCTTCTCCGTGAATCACCAGTGCATCTTCAGGTGCTTTGGCCTCGTTATGGCGAAAGCGCAAGGCCGCAGAACCCGTCAAAATGACAATATTCGGCAAGTTCTTCTGTAATTTCTCCCACTGGGCATACAACTGCACACCAATGGACGTCCCGAAGGAGAAGCCACCCAACACCCAAGGTTTGGCCGCGATGTCGGAATAACGCACCCGAAACTGCTCGACCAGTGCCGCCATATCTTGTAGCTCACCTTTGCCATGGTCAAACGCACCACCCGACGTGCCGATCCCACGGAAATTAGGGCGTATCGCGAGCAAGCCCTGTTGCACGCAGGCACGCGCAAGGGTGGTCACGACTTTGTTATCGCGCGTCCCTCCGTGTGAAGGATTGGGGTGCAAAATCAACGCCCAGCCAGTGGGGGCGCCATCAGGCCAATCAAGTGCACAATCGATCACACCAGCTAAACCATCAAAAGTAGTTGTTTCAGTATGTGCGGGCATAAATCTACTAAGGTTTCAGAAAGGGGGTCAGCCATTGTGCCAGTTGTTCAGCGGCCTGATCTGTCGCTTCGCGGAGCGCTTGCGCGCCGCCTGAAGCATCCTGCGACACGGCCGACACTTTAATGTCGATCAACTTTTGCGCGACGACACGATTGGCGCGCAGCAAAACCGCCTGCATCGTCAACACACCTTGACTCGATTTACCATCCGGCGTAAACAGCTGCTCAAAACTCTGCAGATTCAACCGCAATTGGGGCACATCTCCACCAACACCCTGCTCAAGCACCGCGCCTTGCAACGCTAGACGCGCCATCACACGTTGTGTGACCAGTTGGGCGGGCGGCGCAACCCAGCGGTAGGTTGTGAAACCCTGGGGCTGCCCACTTTCGCCCACACGCCAAATCACCGTCGTGTCATTAAGCAAAGCCGAAGCCACAACCGGTGCAATCAACAAGGGTCGGTGCGCGGGCACCCCCCCCACAGGCGTGACAGATCCCGTCCCCAGATCGAGTTGTCGGGGCGCACGCGCCTCGCCACCCCCGAACGTGCAGCCGGTGATGCCCAACAGCACAGTGATGACGACGACTATCTTTAAGTACAAGCTTTTC
>CANFEI010000081.1 GCA_947445495.1 Alcaligenaceae bacterium | reverse complement strand
CTCCTGCTTTGCTGCTTTTTTGCTGCGGGGCTTGCATGTCTGTTGATTCGGTGTTCCGGCTGTCCGTGCCACCGGTTGTGGATGCGTTTGATTTTGCACGCCGTGGGCAGGTCGTAGGCGGTGCGTTTAGCGTGCATCACTTACAGCGCTTGCTCGAAGGCTTAGCAGAGCAGCCGATAGGCGAAGCCGCTGAGCTTTCTGTGGCACCTGCCTTGCCCGGAGTGGTGCGTTATGCCATCCAGGGTCGGGTCACCAAAGACGACACATCGCAGTTAGTCGTGCAGGTTCAGGCAAATTTAGTATTAGAGTGTCAGCGTTGTTTAGGACCGCTGATTCTTCCAATAGATCGCACAACAGTGTTTGAATTGGTGCGGCGCGAGTCAGATCTCTCGGACGATGAGCCCGATGAAGATGATCTCGATGCCCCAGAGCAAATTGTTGGTTCGCCCAAGTTTGACTTGTGTGAATTGGTAGAAGATGAACTGATTTTAGACGTGCCCTACGTGCCGCGCCACACTCAGTGTCCGGAATCAGCGGAATTAGATGCGCAAGCAGATGAAGTCGCCAGTAGGCAAGAGCCCCCTTCGCCCTTTGCGGTGCTGGGTCAGCTCAAAAAAGGTAAGTAGTTGTTATTAAGATGGTTGGCGTACAATTCGTCAATCCACAGGAGTTGTCATGGCTGTCCAGCAAAACAAAAAATCCCCGTCCAAGCGCGGTATGCATCGTTCGCACGACTTTATCGTTAACCCGTCAACGGCTGTAGAGCCCACCACGGGTGAGCAACATCTGCGTCACCACATCAGCCCAACAGGCTTCTATCGTGGTCGCAAAGTTCTCAAGACCAAGACTGACGAATAATCGCGGTTGACGGGCTTATCTCGTCCAAGCGCGGCGTCGCACTGACAAGTGGCTTCCGTCATTCGCATCGCGATCGATTGCATGGGCGGTGACGCGGGTATCCCCGTCACAGTGCCTGCCGCGTTCGCTTTTGCGCAACGCTTTCCCGACACACAGTTGCTGCTCGTGGGTTTGCCCCACGAACTCGCACAGGCTGTGGACGCTGCAAAAAAAGATTTTCCCAACCTTGCTGCGGCAAGGTTCCCCATCATCGCCGCCTCTGAAGTAGTGACGATGGGCGACTCAGTTGAAGTCGCTCTGCGTCGTAAAAAAGACTCTTCAATGCGCGTCGCGGCCCAAACCGTTAAAGATGGTCTGGCCGATGCGTGCGTCTCTGCGGGCAATACGGGTGCGTGGATGGCGATCTCGCGCTATGTACTCAAAACACTTGATGGCATTGATCGGCCTGCCATTGCAACGGCCTTGCCTAACCAGCAGGGCGGGGCAACGACTATGTTGGATCTTGGTGCCAACGTTGACTGCACGGCCGAACACTTATTACAGTTTGCCCTAATGGGAGCCGCGTTGGCGCAATTGGGTATCGACGGACGCACGCCTTCGGTTGGGTTGCTTAATATTGGCGAAGAGCTGATTAAGGGTAACGAAGTCGTCAAGCAGGCGGCCGATTTATTGCGCCAAAGCACCTTGAATTTCTACGGAAATGTCGAAGGTGACGATATTTATAAAGGTACGGTGGACGTCGTCGTGTGTGATGGCTTTGTGGGCAATGTCACACTCAAGGCCTCCGAAGGACTGGCGCGTATGATGTCCGTCATCGTGCGTGAAGAGTTCAATCGTTCTTGGTTGACGAAACTCACTGGCCTGATCGCGATGCCTGTGCTCAACCGTTTTCGTAAGCGTGTGGATAATCGACAATACAATGGCGCGACCTTGCTTGGTTTGCGCGGTGTGGTAATTAAGAGCCACGGCGCTGCTGACCACGTCGCCTTTGGCTTTGCCCTAGAGCGCGCGAGACAGGCTGTGGCGAGTGGTCTGCTCGCACGCACGACTGAAGCGATTAATCAATTAACCAAGAATCAGGTAGATAACGGCCTGAAATCTTCCGGAGGCTCTGCATGAAGCACGCTTTGCCTTACGCGCGCCTGATCGGTTCTGGTGGTTTCTTGCCGCCTAGGTTGGTCAGTAATGAAGCGCTTGCGGCTGACCTCGCCACGCGTCAGATTGAAACCTCTGATGAGTGGATCATTGAGCGCACCGGTATTCGGCAGCGTTATCTTGCCGACAAAGGAATGACGACCAGTGTATTGGCAACCGAGGCAGCACGTCATGCGTTGGCTGATGCCGGTGTTCAAGCAAGCGAACTTGATTTAATAATTGTGGCCACCTCGACCCCAGATTTTGTGTTTCCAAGTACGGCGTGCCTCGTGCAAGCCAATCTCGGAAATAAAGGTGCAGCAGCCTTTGATGTTCAAGCGGTGTGTAGCGGCTTTGTGTACGCACTGACAACCGCAGACAGTTTTATTCGGGCTGGGCGTGCGAGGTGTGCGCTCGTGATTGGTGCCGAAGTTTTCTCGAGCATTCTTGACTGGAATGATCGCTCAACCTGTGTGTTGTTTGGTGATGGCGCGGGGGCTGTTGTGCTCAAGGCCGATCAGGCGCCTGGCATTATTGAAGCCGAACTGCATGCAGATGGCAGTCAGATGAATATCCTTTGCGCTGCGGGCAACGTTGCCTTCGGTCAAGTGACGGGGGACCCGTTTTTGCGTATGGATGGTCAAGCGGTGTTCAAGCAGGCGGTCACGGTGCTTGATCGTTCAGCGCGCAGCGTTGTTCAGAAAGCGGGCTTGCAGTTGTCGGATATCGACTGGCTAATTCCGCATCAAGCGAATTTACGTATTCTGACGTTTCTCGCGCGTAAACTAGACATACCAAATGAAAAAGTCGTAGTGACTGTCGATCAGCACGCCAATACCTCTGCCGCAAGCATTCCTCTTGCGCTAGATGTCGCCAGGCGTGATGGGCGCATCAAGCCAGGCCACTTGGCCTTGCTGCAAGGTGTGGGTGGCGGCTTTACCTGGGGTTCGGTGCTGCTGCGGCTGTAACGTGTGTAGTGCCATTATCGATAAACAGATTTTTTACCTTCATAAAACATCATGAAATTCGCATTCGTTTTTCCTGGGCAAGGTTCGCAAACAGTTGGCATGATGGATGCATGGTCCGGACATCCCGCGGCGATGGAAGTCATCCAGCAGGCTAGCACTGCATTGGGCGAAGATCTTGGCGCTTTGATGGCGCAAGGTCCGGCCGAACAACTGAGTCTGACCACTAACACCCAGCCTGCGATGTTGACAGCAGGTGTGTCGATGTATGAGGCTTGGCGTGCCGCGGGTGGCCCACAGGCCGCCTTGATGGCTGGCCACAGCTTGGGAGAGTACGCAGCACTGACGGCTGCCGGCTCCTTGTCGCTTGTCGACGCTGTACGTATTGTGCGCATTCGCGCGAACGCGATGCAAGCTGCCGTACCAGTTGGTACGGGAGCCATGGCGGCCGTGCTCGGTTTGGATGCTGAGGGGGTACGTGCTGCATGTGCAGCGGCCTCTCAAGGTGAGATCGTCGAGGCTGTCAATTTCAATGCGCCCTCGCAAGTCGTGATCGCAGGACATGCGACGGCCGTTCAGCGCGCGATCGAGGCTGCGAAAGCGGCTGGTGCGAAGCGCGCCATGATCTTGCCGGTCTCTGCGCCGTTTCATTCGAGTTTGCTCAAGCCCGCAGCCGATGTTTTACAAGGCGCCTTGGCCAAGATCGCTGTGGCGACGCCTTCGGTGCCGGTGATCAACAATGTAGACGTAAAAATTGAGCAAGACCCTGCTGCGATTCGTGATGCGTTAGTTCGGCAGGCTTGGCATGCGGTGCGTTGGGTCGAGATCGTGCAGACCATGCAAGCGCAGGGTATTACCCATATCGTTGAGTGTGGCCCAGGCAAAGTATTGACAGGGATGGTCAAGCGCATCGATCCCAATATTGTCGCGTTGTCGGTGACAGACCCTGAGTCCATGCAGGCTGCGCTTGATGCGTTGGCCTCGGCCGGTTAACGTTGGAGCACACCATGGATCTTAAAGATAAGGTTGCACTCGTCACGGGTGCCTCGCGCGGGATTGGCAAGGCGATTGCTCTTGAATTAGCGGCGCGTGGCGCAACGGTCGTGGGGACAGCGACCACTGAAGCAGGTGCGCTGGCTGTGACAGAGATGCTTGCGCCTCATGGTGGTCGCGGTGTCGTGTTGAACGTCACTGATGTTCCTGCGTGCGATGTCTTGGTTGATACCTTGACCAAACAGTCAGGCGGCCTGCATATTCTGGTCAATAACGCTGGAATTACGCGCGATAACCTCGCGATGCGCATGAAGGATGAGGATTGGGATGCTGTGTTGCAGACTAACCTCAGCGCTGTTTTTCGCCTATCGCGCGCCGTGATGCGGGGCATGATGAAGGCCCGCTGGGGGCGCATCATCAACATCACTTCGGTGGTGGGTTCTAGTGGTAATCCCGGACAGGCAAACTATGCCGCCGCTAAGGCGGGTGTCGCTGGCTTGAGCCGCGCACTGGCACGCGAACTCGGCAGCCGAGGCGTGACAGTGAATTGTGTGGCGCCTGGTTTTATCGAAACTGACATGACAAGCGCGTTAGATGACACGCAAACTGCGGCACTCTTGGGGCAAATCCCCCTCGGCCGGCTTGGGTCTGCGGCCGATATTGCACATGCTGTCGCATTCTTAGCCTCGCCTAATGCGAGTTACATCACAGGTACGACGCTGCACGTGAATGGCGGCATGTACATGTAATAGGTTTTTTTTCTCCCGGTTAGCTATAATTCGCCGGACTTTTCCCCTTTGGAGATCTGCATGGAAAGCATCGAACAGCGCGTCAAAAAGATTGTCGCTGAACAACTTGGCGTAAACGAAGCCGAGATCAAGAACGCATCGTCTTTTTTGGACGATCTCGGTGCCGATTCGCTCGACATGGTTGAGTTGGTGATGGCGCTCGAGGACGAGTTCGAGACAGAGATTCCAGATGAAGAAGCTGAAAAGATCACGACTGTTCAACAGGCTGTGGACTACATCACTTCGAATTCTAAGTAATTTTTATGAAATGCACACACGGACCTTTGCCTGTGTGTGTGCACTGGCCGCCATTATCAATTTGAGGAGTGGTGCGTGAAGCGACGCGTCGTCATTACAGGTCTAGGCATCGTTAGCCCCGTCGGCAACGATATTCCAACGGCTTGGGACAATATCGTTAACGGTCGGTCCGGCATCGGACGAATCACGCGCTTTGATCCGAGCGCTTTTAACGCGCATATCGCTGGCGAAGTAAAGGGGTTTGATGTCACTCAAATCCTGCCAGCCAAAGAGGCCCGAACAATGGATACCTTTATCCATTACGGGATCGCTGCGGGGATGCAGGCCTGGAAAGACTCGGGACTAGAGATCACTGAAGCGAATGCGGAGCGTGTGGGCGTGATTGTGGGTTCTGGTATTGGTGGTCTTCAGCGTATTGAAGAGACCCAAACTGAGTACCTCGAGCGCGGTCCACGTCGCATCTCTCCTTTTTTCGTTCCAGCGTCCTTGATCAACTTGATCTCGGGGCAGATATCGATCATGTTGGGCTTTAAAGGCCCCTCGTATGCGGTCGTGTCGGCATGCACGACAGGCTTGCACTCCATTGGTGATGCGGCACGGATGATCGAGTACGGCGACGCCGATGTGATGATGGCGGGTGGCGCAGAATCGACAGTGTCGCCTCTGGGTATCGGTGGGTTTGCGGCGATGCGAGCCTTGTCGCAGCGTAACGATGACCCAGCAACCGCCTCGCGCCCTTGGGATCGCGATCGCGATGGTTTTGTGTTGGGCGAAGGCGCAGGCGTACTGATTCTTGAAGAGTACGAACATGCAAAAAAACGTGGTGCACGCATTTATGGTGAGTTCGCCGGCTTTGGCATGAGCTCCGATGCGCATCACATTACGGCTCCTGATCGCGATGGCCCACGTCGTGGCATCGCCAACGCGTTGCGCAATGGCGGTATCAATGCTGATCAGGTGCAGTATGTGAATGCACACGGCACATCGACCCCCCTGGGTGACAAAAACGAAACTGAAGCGCTCAAGCTAGCGTTTGGTGACCATGCAAAAAAACTCGTCATCAACTCCACGAAGTCCATGACAGGTCACTTGTTGGGTGCTGCGGGTGGTATTGAGGCGGTTTTTGCGACCTTGGCCGTTCACCATCAGATTTCACCGCCGACGATCAATATCTTTAATCAAGATCCCGAGTGCGATCTAGACTACTGCGCCAACGTGGCGCGTGAGCTCAAAATCGACGTTGCGTTGTCGAATTCCTTCGGTTTCGGTGGCACGAACGGCTCAATGGCGGTTCGCCGCATTTGATCCCTCCTGGACAGCGGT
>CANFEI010000080.1 GCA_947445495.1 Alcaligenaceae bacterium | reverse complement strand
CCCAAACGGTGTCGCCTGCGATGACGGGCTGCAAGATCTTTTTATGCACCTCGAGCAAGGCCAAGCCCGTGCCTTGCACCATCCCCTGCATCAATAGACCCTCGATGAGTCCGTAAGTGAGTCCGCCGGGTACTGGGCGACCTTTCATTGCGCCATGTGAGAAGGTGGTGTCGATAAAAATAGTCTCGAGCATCCCTGTTACGCTAATGAAATTGACAATGTCGGTCTCGGTGATGGTACGACGGAAGGTTCGAAACCGCTGGCCGACAGTCAGTTCTTGCCAGATATATCCCGCGCCTAATAGCTTAGTTTCACTCATGTCTTTATCCTTAGTGATTGTTCCCGGACTCTTCAAACCCCTACAATCGAGGCTTGGATCGGCGCCGCGGTATTCCTAGTATATTGCGGTCAGATGCCTCAGGCATCTTAGGTTGAATTTTCTTATTTTCCGGACACGTACGAATATGCTTACCGCATTAGAGTTCACCCAAGTGCCCGAACAAGAGCGAGCCTTTCGCGCTGAGGTTCGTGCTTTCTTACAACAAGAAATGCGGGATGTGCCTGCGCACATCAAGTCTCGCTCTTGGATGGGAACCGACGATGGCTTTAGCCGACGTCTTGCAGCCAAAGGCTGGCTGGGCTTGACGATTCCCGCTGCTTACGGTGGGTCGGGCAAGGGATTTTTCTCGCGTTTTGTGCTGTCTGAAGAGTTGTTAGCCTCGGGTGCACCGGTTGCCTCGCATTGGATTGCAGATCGACAAAGCGGTCCTTTGATTTTGCGCTACGGCACTGACACACAAAAAGAGTTTTACATCCCCCGAATCTGTCGAGGCGAAGCCTTTTTTTGCATTGGGATGAGCGAGCCAAGTTCAGGCTCTGATCTGGCCAGCATCAGAACCCGTGCGACCCCCACTGAGGATGGCTGGCGGCTCAATGGCAGCAAAATTTGGACAACGAATGCCCACGGCTGTGATTACATGATCGCCCTAGTGCGCACGTCCGGTGAGACCACGGATCGTCAAAAAGGCTTGTCTCAGGTCATTATCGATCTCAAACTGCCCGGTGTCACGATTCGACCCATCGTCGATATGGCCGGTGATGCGCATTTTTCGGAAGTCTTTTTCGATAACGTGAAACTCGGCGCTGATGCGCTCGTAGGCACGCCCGGGCAGGGTTGGGACCAAGTCAATGCCGAGCTCGCGTTTGAGCGTAGCGGTCCCGAACGCATTTACTCGAGCATTGCTTTGCTCGACTGCTGGCTTGACGAGGTCCGTGCACAAAAAATAGTGGATACAGAGACCCAAGCACTCGTTGGTGCGCTAGCGGCAGAGATGGCAGTGTTGCGAGCGCTATCCCTGGCGGTGACGCAAAAGCTTGTGGAGGGTGAAAGCCCAGCGATCGACGCGTCTGTTGTTAAAGATTACGGTACAGATTTTGAACAACGCTTGATCCGTCAAATCGCCAACTGGCTAGGTGCGCGTCCTGACTTTATTGCCTCAAGTGATTTGTTGCGCACTCTAGGCTATCTTGAACAGATGGGTGCGACCTTCTCGCTGCGCGGTGGTACGCGCGAAATCCTGCGGGGAATCATCGCCCGCGGACTCGGCTTACGGTGACTGTCATGCAAAACTCATTTTACGAATCGGCAGATCGGTTTTTTTCTCAAGAGTGCGGCGCGAGCGTGATACGCAGTGTCGAGCAGGGCAGTGCAGATCGTGCCGCTTTATGGGAAACATTGCTTTCTGCAGGCTTTGCTGATGCGCTCGTTCCTGAAAGCGCAGAGGGTACCAGACTCGCTTTGGTCGATATCTGGCCGATCGTTTTTTGTATGGGCCGTCACGCCGTCCCGCTGCCTTACGCACATACATTGTTTGCGCGTGCGTGGTTGAATCAAGCTGGCAAGCCTGTACCTGAGGGCACGATTACGTTTGCACCCTATCAGGTTCAATCCGCGTCCGGACGACTGACAGCCCACGCAGTGAGTTTTGGCTATGTTGCGGATTGGGTGCTTGTGCAGCATGACGACAACGTGTGGCTCTGTCCTGTGGCTAAGGCTGTGGTCGTGCGCTCTGGTGGTCACGGCTCACTAGACGCGGATCTGACCTGGTCTGCTGAGGTATTGAAAGACTCGCACCTGGGAAATTGGCCCACGCCGCAGTTTGAGCACGCACTTGCCTTGTCTCTGTCTGTGCTGATTGCCGGCGCTGCCGATCGCGTCTTCGAGATGACGCTCACGCACGCCAATCAGCGCGAGCAGTTCGGTAAGCCAATCGGTCGCTTCCAGGCCTTGCAACAACAAATTAGTGAAGTGGCTGAATTAGTGTTTGGTGCGCGTATGGCGGCAGAAATGGCCTGTCGAAGTCAATCGTGGGAGCCACTACCGATGCTTGCCGCATTAGCCAAAGCACACACGAGCCAAGCAGTCAGTAAGATTGTCTCGGTATCGCATGCCGTCCACGGGGCCATTGGCGTGACGCATGAATACGATTTGCAGCTCTATACCCGTCGTTTGAACGAGTGGTCGCGGGCTGGTGGTGGAGCCGTGCATTGGTCTGCGCAATTAGGCCACGCTATCTTGGCTTCACAGCAAACGACGTTGGATTTCTGCCGGACTGAGTTGTTTCAGGAACAGAACACGGTCTAACAGGGCTTACCGACTAGCTCGTTGAGGGCAGCCATGTCGCATGATGAATTCACTGTAAGAGTATCCCAGTGCTAAGAGCACTGAATGCGATCGTGCGATCTCGGTGACGGGCACTCCCACAGGCAAACGAACGCTGTCCATCATAAAAAAGCTAAGCTTTTGTGAGCCGCATGGAATTTGAGCAAACACCCATTGAAAAGTGGCGCTTTGCCCGCATCTTCTATGCATCAAATCTTGGCCACAAGCCGCACCTCGTTAGGAGCATCACCATGCGTTTTGACAAACTTACGACCAAATTTCAGCAGGCACTCGCCGATGCGCAAAGTGTGGCCGCGCGTCAGGACCACCCTTACATCGAACCGGCTCATGTCCTGTCTGCGTTACTCGCCGACAGTGAGAGCGGCGCAGCAAGCTTGCTCGCACGCGCGGGCGTGGCGATCAATAAATTGCAAACGAGTCTGGCCTCGACCCTGAAGGCGTTGCCGCAAGTCAAAGGCGGTGATGACAACATTCAAGTCAGCCGCGACCTGCAGGCTGTTTTCACACGTGTGGATAAGGAAGCCTCAAAACGCGGTGACACCTACATCCCCAGTGAACTCTTTTTATTGGCCTTGGCCGATGACAAAGGCGACGTGGGACGTGCGCTGAAAGAAGCCGGTTTGCAGCGCAAAGCGCTTGAAGCCGCCATTGATGCCGTACGTGGTGGCGAAGCTGTGAAAGATCAAGAGGGCGAGTCCAATCGTGAAGCCTTATCGAAATACACGATGGACTTGACCGAGCGTGCCCGTCAGGGAAAGCTCGATCCGGTGATCGGACGTGACGATGAGATTCGACGTGCAATACAGATTCTGCAACGTCGTACAAAAAACAACCCCGTGTTGATCGGTGAGCCCGGAGTGGGCAAGACCGCGATTGTTGAAGGCTTAGCGCAGCGCATTGTGAATGATGAAGTGCCTGAGAGTTTGCGTGGCAAGCGAGTGCTTTCGCTTGATTTGGCGAGCCTGCTTGCTGGCGCAAAATTCCGTGGTGAGTTTGAGGAGCGCTTAAAGGCTGTACTCAAAGAGCTATCACAGGACGATGGCAGCAGCATTATCTTTATCGACGAAATCCACACCATGGTCGGCGCAGGTAAAGCCGAAGGTGCAATGGATGCAGGCAATATGCTGAAACCCGCCTTGGCACGTGGGGAGTTGCATTGCATTGGTGCCACCACACTGGATGAATACCGCAAATACATTGAAAAAGATGCGGCACTGGAACGTCGTTTCCAGAAGGTCATTGTTGATGAACCCAATGTGGAGTCGACCATTGCGATCTTACGTGGCCTACAGGAACGCTATGAGTTACATCATGGTGTTGAGATCACTGATCCGGCGATTGTCGCAGCCGCTGAACTTTCGCATCGCTACATCACAGACCGCTTCTTGCCGGATAAGGCCATCGATTTGATCGATGAGGCGGCAGCCCGTATCCGTATGGAAATCGACTCTAAACCTGAAGTGATGGATCGTCTTGATCGCCGTATCATTCAATTAAAAATTGAGCGTGAGGCCGTCAAGAAAGAGACCGACGAAGGCTCGATGCGCCGTTTTCAAATTATCGAAGAAGAACTTGAAAAATTACAGCGCGAGTACAACGACTTTGAAGTGATCTGGAAGAGCGAGAAAGCGGCCGTACAAGGGACGCAGTCGATTAAAGAAGAGATCGAGCGTGCCCGTGCTGAGATGGCTGAACTGCAACGTAAAGGTCAGTTCGACAAGCTCGCTGAAATTCAATACGGCAAGTTACCCGAACTTGAGACGCGTCTGAAAGCGGCGGAAGGTGCTGGCGCAGCGGCTGATGCGAGCGATAAGCCACGTCTGTTGCGCACACAAGTGGGTGCGGAAGAGATTGCGGAGGTCGTTTCACGTGCGACGGGTATCCCAGTGTCGAAAATGATGCAGGGTGAGCGCGATAAGTTATTGCAAATGGAAGATCGTTTGCATCAGCGTGTCATTGGACAAGATGAGGCTGTTGGGTTGGTTGCTGATGCCATCAGGCGCTCGCGTGCTGGGTTGTCCGATGCCTCACGCCCGTATGGATCGTTTTTATTTCTCGGCCCCACTGGTGTCGGTAAAACTGAACTGACCCGGGCCTTGGCAGACTTTTTGTTTGATTCGGATGAGCAGCTGATCCGAATCGACATGAGCGAATTCATGGAAAAGCATTCGGTTGCACGGTTGATCGGTGCTCCCCCAGGCTATGTTGGCTACGAAGAGGGTGGATATCTCACCGAGGCAGTGCGTCGTAAACCTTATAGCGTGATATTGCTCGATGAGGTCGAGAAGGCGCATCCCGATGTCTTTAACGTGCTGTTGCAGGTGCTTGACGATGGGCGTCTCACGGACGGACAAGGACGTACGGTCGATTTCCGTAATACGGTGATTGTGATGACCTCTAACCTTGGCTCGCATCATATTCAAGCGATGGTGGGTCAGCCTTACGAAGCGATCAAAGCGATTGTATGGGATGACTTAAAAAATCATTTCCGGCCAGAGTTCTTGAACCGCATTGATGAGGTTGTCGTGTTCCATGCTTTGGATAGTGCGCATATCGAGAAGATCGCCGGTGTGCAGATCCAGCGCCTGGCTAAACGGATGTTGCAGCAGGAGATGATATTAGAGGTCTCGCCTGTGGCGCAAGCCGAAATCGCGCGCTCAGGCTTTGATCCAGTCTTTGGCGCAAGACCGCTCAAACGGGCTATCCAGCAGCAACTGGAAAATCCGATTGCGAAGTTGATTCTGCAAGGCAAGTTTGGGCCGCGTGATGTCGTGCCCGTAGACTGGCGAGATGGAAAGTTCGTGTTTGAACGAACTCTCCAATAACCAAGGCAGATAACCAGCGGCAAGAAACAGCGCCTACACAGGCTGCAGCGTCTGGTCTACCCTGAAACATCTGGCGCTGTGATCTTCAGTGAGCCAAATTGTTTCAGGTAAAGCTTTTCTACAATCGTCAGTGGCTAGGCCGCAGCGTTCTGCAAACACGCATCCTGACGGCAGATTGCTCAGGTCGGGAGGAGATCCTAGAATAGTTTCCAAGCGCGTTCCCTTCTTGACGGAGCCATGGGCCAAGCTTTTAAGCAGGGCACGTGTGTAGGGGTGACGAGGCGAACGCATGATCGTTCGCGTCGTACCTTGCTCGACGATACGTCCTGCATACATGACGGCAATGCGGTCAGCGACCTCAACGGCTGCGCCGATATCATGCGTCACAAACACAACAGATAGACCAAGTTCGCGCTGCAATTCACGCAACAAGAGCAGAATTTGAATCTGCACCGTGGCATCGAGCGCCGTCGTGGGTTCGTCGGCGAGGAGCAATTGCGGTTGGCTTGCCAGCGCCAGTGAAATCATGGCGCGTTGACGCATACCGCCTGACATTTCATGCGGGTAAGCATCAAGACGACGTTCAGGACTCGGAATGCGTACGCGCTCAAAAAGCGATAGCGCACGCGCACGCGCCTGCTCCTTGCTGATGTTCTCGTGCCGCAGGATGGCTTCGGTGATCTGCTCACCCACTGTATAAACTGGATCAAGCGCGAGCAGCGGCTCCTGGAAGATCATCGAGGCTACTTTGCCCCGAAAAGCCGATAACTCAGAATCCGAGAGCTGGACGACGTCTTGGTCGCCCACCAAAATTTG
>CANFEI010000079.1 GCA_947445495.1 Alcaligenaceae bacterium | reverse complement strand
TAACTGGTGCCGGAGAAAGGAATCGAACCCTCGACCTTCTCATTACAAGTGAGCTGCTCTACCAACTGAGCTACTCCGGCATTTCGCTTTTATTTCAAAGCGGCACGAATTATAAATGATTTGTTTCGACCAGGTTGCCTCGGGCGAAACGGAGTATTACGGCTTACTTAACAACGGTGAGTCTAGGCTTTTTAGGGTCAGGCGAAGGGGTTGAAGCATTGCTTGGTTTGATAGGCTCTGCGGCGGTAGTTTGGAACGACGCGGGCGCTTGTGCCGAGAGCCCAGTGCTTTGTTCGACCTCAAAGCCCATCCCGGCGCCGGTTTCACGTGCGTAGATGGCCGTCACTGCCGCAACGGGGACATACAGATTTTCCGTCGCGCCATTAAAGCGCGCCTGAAACTCAATCGCTTCGTTGCCCAACACTAAGCGATTTGTCGCAAGCGAACCGATGTTGAGTGTGATTTGGCCATCGCGAATATGCGCTGGGGGCACCAAGGTATTGCCATCGACGCGCACCGCAATGTGTGGCGTGTAGCCATTGTCTGTACACCACTCGTGCAGGGCACGAATCATGTACGGTTTAGTCGAGGATTCAGCCATTAAGAGACCTGACGCCGTTGTGATTCACGGGGTTTGCGTCGCAATTAGCGGCGCATCACCTTCTCGGAGGGCGTCAGTGCTTCGATATAGGCTGGGCGCGAAAAAATACGCTCACCGTACTTTTGGATTGGCACGGCGGTTTTTGGTAGCTCAATACCGTAGTGGTCAAGGCGCCACAAGAGCGGTGCCATGGCGACATCGAGCATCGAGAATTCTTCGCCAAGCATGTACTTGTTCTTAAGCAGCAGTGGCGCGAGTTGCGACAAGCGGTCACGTACGGCGGTGCGTGCCACATTGAGTCGCTTTTCGTCGCCGCGTAACGCACGGTCCTCAAGCGCTGCGACGTGAATGAAGAGCTCTTTTTCAAAGTTGTACAAGAACAGACGGGTGCGCGCACGCATCACCGGATCCGCAGGCATTAATTGGGGGTGCGGAAAGCGCTCGTCGATGTATTCGTTGATGATGTTTGATTCGTACAAAATCAAATCGCGCTCAACCAAGATGGGGACTTGACCATACGGGTTCATGACCGCAATGTCTTCAGGCTTGTTGTACAAGTCGATGTCGCGGATTTCGAAATCCATCCCTTTTTCGAACAACACAAAGCGGCAGCGATGTGAAAATGGGCAGGTGGTTCCGGAGTAGAGGACCATCATGATGGATTTCCGTCCTAAAAATGAATGCGGATAAAAGCGAAAGGCCAGCGTCTACGTCGAGCAGACGCCGGCCCGAAAATAACTTACTTAACGTGTTTCCAGAACGATGCATTCAGGCGCCAAGCGATAACAAAGAACACGCCCAAGAAGAGCAAGACCCACACGCCGATTTGTTTGCGTTTTTGTTGAATAGGCTCCGACATCCAAGTCAGGAATGCCGTCAAGTCGGCGATGTCGTTGTCGTAGGTTGCTGTGCGTTGAGGCTCAAGCGCTTTGAACTTGTGGTCGACACTTGCCTTGCCACGGTAGTTCGGCAGAGGTTCGGCTT
Source organism: Alcaligenaceae bacterium (assembly GCA_947445495.1). Next base: position 4,744 of record CANFEI010000079.1, on the reverse strand, counting down.
TTGATGTGACATACCCGGCCGCATCAAAGGTGGTGACGATACGTTCCCAGCCTGCAGGCTTGTCTGCCTGCGCAGGAAGCTGATGCACGGTCGTTGTTGTTAATTCCCGCGGTCCCTGACGATCCCACAACACATGAGGCATAGCTGAGTTTGGAAACGCAAGGTTATCCCAACCTGTCGCTTTGCTTGTATCCCTGTAGTAAGTCCGCAGGTAGGTATAAATATAGTCAGATCCTGTTGGACCGGCATTGATGGATTTTGCTCTTGCCATGACAGACAAGTCAGGAGGTGTCGCACCGAGCCACACTTTTCCATCTTTGGCCGACACAGACCCCATCATTAAATCGCCTACCTTCTCGCCAGTGAATAACAAGCTGTCGCGGATTTGCTGATCCGTCAGACCAATATCCTTGAGCGTGTTGTAGCGCACTGCAGAGGCGCTGTGACAGTTCAAGCAGTAGTTCACAAACAGCTTGGCGCCGTTCTGTAGTGCAGCGAGATCGCTAATGCGGTTTGGGGCTTTGTCGAGGGGAAAGTCGCCACCCGCAGCGTGCGCGCCAGAGCAAGTGATTACTAGGGCAAGAGCACAAAGCAGCTTCTTGATCATGGTCATTCCGTAATTAAAGTTAGGCTCAGTGGGCTTGGAACGTGACACGGTCAGGGACCGGCTTGAACGCACCCAAGCGACTCCAGACTGGCATCAGGAAGAAAAATGCCAGATAGATGAGCGTGCCAACTTGCGACATCAGGTTGAAAATGTCAGTCGGTGCTTGAGTGCCGAGGTAACCCAGCACGATGAAGTTTGCAAAGAAGATGCCATAAAGCGTCTTGTGCCAACCAGGACGGTAGCGAATGGACTTAACCGGGCTGTAATCGAGCCAAGGCAGGAAGAACAGCAACACAACTGAGCCACCCATGGCGACCACACCCCAGAATTTCGCATCAATTACGCGCAGCAACACGGCGACCGCAAGCAATGCGATCGGGGCGATCAACTTGATGAGGCCCTTCGTACGAAAGAACAATACGATTGCACCCAGAGCAGCACTGCCAGCCAAGACCCAAGTGAAGTCATCGGTCGTTGCGCGAAGCATTGAGTAGAACGGCGTGAAATACCAGACCGGCGCAATGTGCAATGGTGTGACCAGTGGATTGGCTGGGACGAAGTTGTTGTATTCAAGGAAATAACCACCCATCTCTGGCGCGAAGAAAATAATCGCCATAAAGATGATTAGGAAGCCGACAAACCCCATGATGTCGTGCACGGTGTAGTAAGGGTGGAAAGGAATCCCATCAAGCGGGCGACCGTATTTGTCTTGTTTGGCCTTAATGTCAACGCCATCTGGGTTGTTTGAACCGACTTCGTGCAAGGCAATGACGTGCGCGGCAACCAGGCCTAGCAAGACCAAAGGAATCGCGATGACATGGAAGGCAAAGAAGCGATTGAGTGTGGCGTCCGAGACGACGTAATCGCCGCGAATCCAGAGCGAGAGCTCAGGTCCAATGAAGGGAATAGCCGAGAACAGGTTCACGATCACCTGCGCACCCCAGAAGGACATTTGACCCCAGGGCAGGAGGTAACCAAAGAAGGCTTCTGCCATCAAGCACAGGAAAATTCCCACACCAAAAATCCAGACGAGCTCGCGTGGCTTACGATAGGAGCCGTAAATCAATGCGCGGGTCATGTGCAGATAGACCACGACAAAAAACATCGAGGCGCCAGTGGAGTGCATGTAACGGATAAACCAGCCGCCAGGCACTTCGCGCATGATGTATTCAACGGACTGAAACGCAAATTGCGCATCGGGTTTGTAGTGCATCACTAAAAATATGCCGGTCACGATTTGCAGGACCAGAACTAGCAGAGACAACGCACCAAAAAAATACCAAAAATTGAAGTTCTTTGGGGCATAGTATTCAGACAAATGCGCTTTGTATGTTGATGTCAACGGAAAGCGACGGTCTATCCAGCCTAACAGTCCGGTCGTTTCGACGGATTTTTCGCCAGCCATGCAACGGCTCCTTTTACTTTAATCAGTATCGCGTTATGCGGTGTGGTTCAGGGGGCGGGTTAGGCCTTGTTGGTTTCGTCTACACCAATAATGATGCGGGTATCGCTCAGATATTGATAGGGCGGCACTTCGAGGTTGTCTGGCGCAGGCTTATTTTTATAAGCGCGACCTGCCATGTCGAAGGTTGATCCGTGGCAGGGGCACAAGAACCCGCCATCCCAGTTATTGGGCAGGCTAGGTTGTGGCCCTGTTACAAACTTTGGCGTAGGTGAGCAACCCAAGTGCGTGCAGATGCCAACGGCAACGAAGAGGTCTGGTTTACGTGAGCGCCATTCGTTTTTTGCATAAGCGGGCGTGAAACCTGGGCGCAGTGACTTTGGATCTGCGAGTTCACTGTCGTTTTGCTTAAGCGTACCAAGTTGTTCTTTGCTGCGGTTAATGATCCACACCGGCTTGCCGCGCCATTCGACCGTGCGCATTTCGCCCGGGGCAAGGGTGCTGACATCGACCTCAACCGGGGCGCCTGCTGCGCGCGCTTTCTCGCTCGGCGCAAAAGTACTGACGAACGGCACGGCTAGCGCCGCGCCCGCTGCTCCGCCAACGGCACAGGTGGTGCCGATCCAGAAGCGTCGTGAGGGGTCTGACGGCAGGGTTTGTGGAACCGCGCCTTCGTCATCGTGCACAATTGAATCTTGACTCATCTTCTATCCTTATTGCAGCCAACGCGTTTGAGCCAACACATTGCAGAAAAGTTCATTATGACGCGGCTTCGAAGACATCCTAGCGGGGCGACCCCAGCGAGCTTGCTTCTGTACAGATGTCACAACTTAAATTAACCTCTTATTATAGCGCTAGCCAAGACAGACTCACAGTAAGGGAAAGACAAATGATCCAAGGTGAAGAGATTTTGAAGGAATCGCGCGGAATATTTAAGGAGTTTCGCGAGTTTGCCGTACGGGGAAGCGTTGTTGACCTCGCAATCGGTGTCATTGTGGGTGCCGCCTTTGGCAAAATTGTTGACTCTCTTGTTAAAGATATCGTGATGCCGATCGTTAACTTTTTGGTTGGCGGATCGATGGACTTCAGTAACAAGTTTGTGGTGTTATCCCGCCCGACGGGCTACGTCGGCCCAGAAACTTATGCTGACCTGACAAAGGCAGGGGCAACTATTTTTGCCTGGGGTAATTTTTTAACCATCGTGATCAACTTTGTGTTGCTGGCGTTTGTGATCTTCTGGATGGTGAAGGCGATCAATACGGCGCGCAAAAAGATGGACTTAGAGGCCGCCGCGCCCCTAGTACCCGAAAACGTGCTGTTGCTGCGAGAGATTCGCGATTCGCTTAAAAAGTAAGCAAATTAAACCGGGTTGTCGATGTCTATAAAGTCAACCTTTACACCGAACTGCTGTTGGATTGCCTGAGCGAGCGCCTGGACACCATAGCGTTCGGTGGCGTGGTGCCCAGCACCGATAAAGCCAACACCAGATTCTCGTGCCAAGTGCACAGTGGGTTCAGACACCTCACCGGTGATGAAGATATCTGCCCCCGCATCGATCGCTTCACTAAACATTCCTTGTGCGGCGCCCGTACACCACGCGATCGTCTTCGCAGGCTGATCGGGTGCGCCGACCACAAGCGGTTCGCGCCCAAGCCGCGAAGCGACTTGGGTGGCCACCTCACCAAGGGTGGCAGCACCGGGCATGGAGCCCAGCCAAATCAGATTTGATGAGCCTGCTGTACGCGGTGCGCCGACTGAGTCTCCAACGATCGGTTCTTGTAGAGAGACCACTAAACCTAAGCGGGAGGCTAGCTGAGCGTTATTCCCCAGCATTGGATGGGCATCAAGGGGTAGGTGATAGGCGAGAAGATTGATATTTGCTGCAAGAAGTGAAGCCAGACGGGTGCGTTGCGTGCCTCGTATGCGTGGATCATCGCCCCGCCAAAACCAGCCGTGGTGCACGAGTAGTGCATCGGCGCCCCGCTCAATCGCGATGTCGATCAACGCCTGACTTGCGGTGACGCCCGCGATAATATAGGACACTCGCTCAAGACCTTCGACCTGCAGACCGTTTGGGCAGTAGTCTTTAAATGATGCGACCTTGAGGGTGGTATCTAGCCAGGCACAGAGTTCGCGGGTCGAGACAGAGGTCATAATTTTCCTGAAAACAAACTGCGTCGAACTTGGCTGATTTTTGCTCAAGCAGTAACGGTTTGTTTAGCGATTTTATTCGTGGTGGTGACTTTGCGCCCGGATTGGTTGGCGCGCCCCGATAAACAGAGCGTTTCTGGGGGGCAACTGGAACAAATTGTTGCCCATGGGTATGTCAAGCGAGGCTGGCTTGGCATTGAGCCACAGGATATGACGGCGGATCTGGCGAAGGCCTTTGGATTAGAGCGCCCAACGGGCGTGATCATCGCGGGGCTATTGCGCGACGGTCCGGGAGCAAAAGGCGGACTGCGTGTGGGCGACATCGTCCAGACCCTAGATGGCAGCCCTGTCGGAGACACGCCTAAACTGATGGCACGCATCGCCGCGAAGGAGCCAGGCGATAAGATCGAGCTAGGCGTCTACCGAAACGGGAAAGTGCAGAACCTTTCAGTCGTTGCGGGTTAGCGGCCTGTTCGGCTGCAATAAGCCCGCGATCACGCTTTAGTTTGCAGAGCCGGGCTGGGTGATGCCTGAGCCTGCGGGGGTATTGCTCGGCGGGTTTGCAGCGATAAGCGCTTCGGCCT
>CANFEI010000078.1 GCA_947445495.1 Alcaligenaceae bacterium | reverse complement strand
TTTGCCGTCGATTGGACGGTTAATGCATCTAGAGTTTCCGATGCATGATGCGTTTACGAATGCGGATGTACGGGTGGATGGTGGAGTGCGTGCAGGCGATGCGATTTCGCCCTATTACGACCCGATGATTGCCAAGCTCATCGTGCGCGGGGCAGACAGGGAGCAGGCGCGTGCGCGGATGTTACGTGCCCTAGCGGCGACGCAAATAGTTGGTGTGCATACAAACGTTGCTTTCTTGAGTCGCTTGATGGGTGACGAGGCGTTTGCCCAAGCAGATTTAGATACTGGGTTGATTGAACGACGACGCGAAACATTATTGCCAGCCCCTGCGCCTGTAATGCGAGAGTCTTTACTTCTTGCCACCGCCGCTGTGCTGGAACAAGAAAAAGAGCGTGAGTCGCAAGATCCCTGGGCTGAGCGCAATGGCTGGCGTGTTGACGGGAAATACGCTCGCATCCTGAGCTTTCAGGATGCTGAGAGCGTGCAAGACGTTGTGATTGAGATTGTCGAGGGACAGTTGACTTTGGCTGTTGCAACGCATCGCGCGACGCTTGAGCTGGTCGCGCAAGCCACGGGCAGTCCGTCCGCACAGAGTGTGACGCTCTTGACGGGAACTGGCCGACTCGCCGGCACGGTAGTGCGCCAAGGCACACGAATGGATGTGTTTGTGATGGGCAAGTGCGAGACGCTGTTTTTGAAAGATGCGTTGGCAAGCGCTGGGCAGGTCGAGGCCGATCACGCCGGAAGCTTGGCGGCCCCAATGCCTGGAAAAATTATCGCAATCGAGGTGCAGGCGGGCGACAAAGTCAAGCGCGGGCAAGCGCTGTTAGTAATGGAGGCCATGAAAATGGAGCACACCATTGTGGCTGGGGCGGATGGAATCGTAGAAAGTATCTATTTTGGCGTGGGCGAGCAGGTGGCCGAAGGCGCAGTGTTAATTAGCTTAGAGCAGTAAGGAATTTTTATGTCACAATTAGGTGTCTTTAACGGGGAGCTCTCTCATGTCATTTAAATCCTGGATCAAAGTTTTAAGCGCGGCTGCTGTCATAGCTGCTGTTGCAGCGCCTGCGCAGGCGCAACAGTTTTTCCGTATTGGTACGGGCGGAACAGGCGGTACATACTACCCAGTGGGCGGCATGATTGGTAACTTAGTCACGCAGCCTGGAAAGCTTGTTGCGTCGGCAGTGGCTACAAACGGCTCTGTTGCAAACGTAAACGGTATCGTGGGCGGCTCCCTTGAGTCTGGATTTAGTCAATCAGACGTCGCCTTTTGGGCGTTCAGCGGTACCGGGACGTTTGAAGGTAAGCCAAAGGCCGCCGATCTGCGCCTGATCGGTACGCTTTATCCAGAAAGCATTCACCTGGTGGTTAAGAAGGGTTCGGGAATCAAATCCGTCGCTGATCTGCGTGGTAAGCGCGTGTCGATGGATGAGCCTGGCTCGGGAACCTTGGTCGACGTACGTTTGATTATGGGCGCTTACGGTATGACCGACAAGGATGTGAAGGCCGAATACCTGAAGCACAGTCAAGCTGGTGAGAAAATGAAAGACGGCGGGCTGGATGCCTTCTTTGTCGTGGGCGGAGCACCGATTGCGGCCATTGCAGAATTGGCAACGGGAGCAGGCGGTGTTGAGTTGGTGCCGATCGTTGGACCACAGATCGATAAGTTGCTTAGCCAGCAGAGATTCTTTACGCCAGATAGCATTGCAGCAGGTACGTACCAAGGTATCGGCGAAGTTAAAACCATCTCGGTGAATGCACAATGGGTGACATCCGCTAAGCAGCCAGAGTCGGTGGTGTATCAAATTGTTAAGGCTGTTTACTCTGACGCAGCACAAAAGACGTTGGCAGCCGGTCATGCAAAAGGCAAGTTCATCACCTCAGCTAATGCGGTGGTTGGTGCAGGCATTCCTTTTCACCCAGGCGCAGAGAAATTTTATAAAGAGATTGGTTTGTTGAAGTAACTTGATGTGCAGCGCAGGCACGATAGTGCGCTGTATCGAGATGAATAGGTAGATCTTAGGGCGGTGATCGCGCGAGCGTGACACCGCCCTTAATATTAGAAGAGAGTTTGTATGCAAATAGATGAAGCCAAGGCACAGGCGCTAACGGAAAAATTCGATCCGGACATTCGGTTTCGACCACTCACGCCGGTCGCCGCCTGGATCGTGTCTATCTTGTTGGTGTCCTTGTCTGCGTTTCACTATTACACCGCGGGTTTCGGTTTGCTGAGGGAGTCAACGCATCGAGGCGTGCATTTGGCTTTTGTATTGAGCTTGATTTTCTTGGTCTTTGGTTTTAACAAAAGTTCGTATAACCGATCACCGAAGTCGACCTGGCTTGCACCGGGCGGGGTGCCGCTCTTTGACTGGATTGTTGCTGTTGCATTGGCCTTGACGGTTTTATATATCCCGTACATTTTTGAAGACCTTGCCTTCAAGGTCGGAAACCCCTCGACGCTTGATGTGGTGATGGGGACTATTTTGATGGTGGGCTTGCTCGAAGGCACGCGCCGAGCAATGGGTTGGCCGCTGCCAGTTATCGCGATTGTCTTTATGGCCTATGCGATGTACGGCCGAGCGTTCCCGGGACTACTACAGCATGCTGGTAATACGTGGCCGCAAATTGTTAACCATATGTACCTCACGAGCCAGGGCGTATATGGTGTGGCCGTTGGTGTTGTCGCGACGTATGTTTTTCACTTTGTATTGTTTGGCGTACTCGCGACGCGTATTGGGCTTGGCCAATTATTTCTGGACGTGGCCTCGGCCGTTGCCGGGCGCTATGCAGGTGGGCCAGCCAAGGTCTCTGTTGTGGGCTCGGCGATGTTCGGCATGCTGTCTGGCTCTTCTATAGCGAACGCGGTGACGGTGGGATCCTTGACGATTCCGGCGATGATCCGGGTGGGCTACCCGCGACACTTCGCCGCGGCGGTTGAGGCCGCCTCAAGCACGGGTGGGCAGATTACGCCGCCCATCATGGGCGCAGCTGCGTTCTTGATGATTGAGTTTCTTAATATCCCTTATCAAGATATCGCAATGGCAGCCGCCTTTCCTGCCTTCTTGTATTTTTTTGGCATGTTTATGCAAGTGCACTTTGAGGCCAAGCGACAAAATTTGCGCGGCCTCACAGAAGAAGAAATGCCGAAGCTTAAAGAGTCGTTCCGTAAGCGTTGGCCTACGTTGATCCCTCTGTTTGTTTTGATTGGGGTGTTGGTTAGTGGTCGTACGCCTTACATGGCGGCGTTCGCGGGCATCACGGCGTGTATCGTGGTTGGCATGCTTAACCCAGCCCAGCGGCTACGCTGGCGCGATCTCTACGATGCCTTCGAGATTGGCGCAAAGTATGCGCTGGCAGTTGGCGCGGCAGCGGGTACGGTTGGCATCGTGATTGGTGTGGTCACGTTGACGGGCGTAGGGTTCAAGGTGTCGTTCATTGTGATCGCCGCATCGCAGGCGATTGCCGGTGTAATGTCTGCGGTCTTGCCAGACTTCATGGCAAACACGCAAACGCTAACGTTAATCGCCGCCTTGACGATGACGGGCATTGTCTGCATCTTGATGGGCTGCGGGATTCCAACGACGGCGAACTATATCATCATGGTGGCTGTCGCGGCGCCAACGCTCATTCAGCTTGGTGTACAGCCGCTAGCCGCACACATGTTTGTGTTTTATTTCGGGATTCTTGCCGACCTAACCCCGCCCGTAGCACTTGCGGCGTACGCCGCAGCAGGCATGGCCGGAAGTGATCCGTTCCAGACTGGGAATACGGCATTTAGATTGGGCATCAGTAAATTGCTGGTGCCGTTCGTATTTGTATTTTCGCCTTCGTTGCTGTTGGTTCTGAAGGGCTTCACGTGGCAAGACTTTATAATCACCTTGAGTGGTTGCATGGTTGGCTTGGTATTGTTGTCAGCATCTTTTTCGGCTTATTTCTTGACAGTGATGCGCACGTGGGAGCGGTGGGTGTTTGCGATTGCCGCCCTGTTGTTTATCGCTCCTGGCTGGGAAAGCGGTTTGGCAGGACTGTTGTTTGCCTCGCCGGCGGTCGTCACGCAATTTATGCGTTGGCGATTAGCCACAAAATAAATTTGCTGTGGCGATTGTCGTTTTTGTTTTTTAGGGGTAAAGTGGAATCACAGCGTGGGGCGATGGTTGCCCCGGTTAAAACAGGAGCATGTAGCTACTATGTTCGATATCCTGGTTTACCTGTTTGAGAACTACTACACCCCTGAGGCCTGTCCTTCAGCCGAGGTGTTAGCCAAGCGTCTTGCTGCTGCCGGGTTTGAGCATACCGACATTGACGATGCGCTCGGCTGGCTAGTCGGCTTAGCGGAAACGACGGAGCAATGTGTAGAGCTTGCCCATACGCCTGGCAATGGCACACGGGTCTACGCCGACCCCGAGCAGCAACATCTTGGCGCCACAGCGATTGGGTTCATCACGTTTCTAGAGGCCACCGAGGCTTTGTCCCCCGTGCTGCGAGAGATTGTGATTGACCGTGCGATGGCGACTACGGAAGGGCCGGTTTCGTTGCAGAAAATAAAAATCATCGCTTTGATGGTGCTCTGGAGTCAGGAGGCCGAAGTCGACCACCTGATCCTCGAAGAGCTCCTGCGTGATGACGGCGATCGTTTGCTGCACTGATTAGCTTGTTGGCTCCTGCTTTGTCTTCGTACCGGGGACGGTTTGCGCCCAGCCCAAGCGGGCCGCTTCATGCGGGGTCCGCGGTGGCCGCTGTTGCGAGTTACGCAGACGCGCGCGCCAAAGGCGGCAAGTGGCTGCTGCGCATTGAGGATTTAGATACACCGCGCAACGCTGTTGGCGCAGTTGAGACGATTCTGAGCCAATTGCGAGCGCTCGGCATGGTGTGGGATGAGGACATTGTCTTTCAATCTCGCCGAATATCTGCCTATCAGTCAGCATTTGATACTCTTCTGTGTTTAAACCTCATTTATCCCTGTGGATGTACGCGCCGAGAAATCGCGGACTCGGCGATCCAAGGCCCTTTAGGGCGCCCGGATGGAGAACACCCCTACCCCGGAACCTGTCGCCTGGGGCTACCAACAGGCCGCCAGCCGCTTTCTTGGAGGGTCCGAGTACCGGAGGGCACCTATCGATTCGAGGACCGCTGGCAAGGCTGGATGGAGCAAGATGTCGCGCATGCAGTGGGTGATTTTGTAGTCAAGCGTGCGGATGGGGTTTGGGCCTATCAGCTTGCTGCGGTCGTCGATGATGCGGCACAACAGATCACAGCGATCGTTAGAGGTGAAGACTTACTTACGAGCACAGCTAGGCAAAACATGCTTCGTGAAATCTTTGGATACCCGCAGCCGACCGTCTTGCATGTGCCGTTGGTGGTCGATCAACAGGGGATGAAGCTTTCAAAACAAAATGGGGCGAAGGCGCTTGACCTGAACAGACCGCTTGAAGTCTTGCAGCAGGCTTGGGTAGACTTAGGGTTTGAAAGAGTGGTTGCCACTAATATAGGGACATTTTGGTCCGCTGCCTTGTCGGTTTGGGCACAAGGGCCGAGTCGTGCTAACTTGCACGGCACTCCCCAGCGCCCGTATGATCCGCGCTAGCTTGAATTAACGCATGGACCCGGCCGCCTATTTTTGGGTGTGGGTCAGAATGGATAAGAATGACTAAGACACTAATAATTGCTGAGAAACCCTCGGTCGCCCTTGATATTTCTAGAGCGCTAGGGGGTTTTACGCGCGAGGGCGACTACTTTGAGAACGACAAATATGTGTTGTCCTCAAGTGTGGGCCACCTTTTGAGCTTGGTAGCACCGAATGACCCCGTCAAGGGAAAGTGGAGTTTTAACCACCTTCCCGTGATTCCTCCCCAGTTTGAGCTCGGGCCAAGTGATAAGCGGTCAGCCGAGCGACTCAAAATGTTGGTGCGACTGATTAAGCGTAAAGATGTCTCAGCGCTCATTAACGCCTGCGACGCCGGGCGTGAGGGCGAACTGATCTTTCGCTATATCGAGCAATATGCTTCGCAAAAAAAGCCGGTACAGCGCCTGTGGTTGCAATCGATGACGCAAGATGCGATCCGCGAAGCGTTTACGCAATTGCGGTCCGACGACAACATGAAGCCGCTCGAGGCCGCCGCGCGTTCGCGCGCCGAGGCCGACTGGCTGGTGGGCATCAACGGTACGCGTGCGATGACCGCGTTCAACAGCAAGGACGGCGGATTTTTTAAAACGCCTGTTGGACGTGTTCAGACGCCCACGCTGGCCATTGTGTTCGAACGCGAAGAGAAAATTCGACGTTTCGAGCCACGCAATTATTGGGAAGTCCGCGCGACGTTTGTCGCAGCGGGTGGTTTGTATGAAGGTCGTTGGTTTGATCCGAATTTCAAGAAAAACCCAGAAGACCCCGCGCAGCATGAATCGCGGTTATGGGCTGAAGC
>CANFEI010000077.1 GCA_947445495.1 Alcaligenaceae bacterium | reverse complement strand
TGGAAACGTCGCTTCCACTTGTATGTCTGGGATCATTTCCGCGACACCTTCCATCACATCGGAACGTGTCAGAATCTCTCGGCCTGCGCTCATGAGTTCCGCAACAGTTTGTCCGTCTCGTGCACCCTCCATGATCGAGGCGGTGATCAAGGCGATCGCTTCGGGCACATTGAGTTTCAATCCCCGTGCACGTCGTCGTTCCGCGAGCAAGGACGCGGTAAAAATCAGCAACTTGTCTTTTTCTCTGGGTGTTAAATCCATCATGACCTCCGCACAACAATAAAAATACGATTATGTCGCCCACAAGCGAGGCGCCACGGCGCGGCGCCCCACCACGAGCGGGCGCAGACTCGCCCACGCTGCTTGTAATAAAAATTTGATTTCCATGGCCGGAGCGAGAATTCGCCCAACAACTACCCTCGGATGCAAAACCGTCCAGGCCACACCGATCGCCTCTTGCCGCACGACTTGCAATGTTTCTTCACTCCAGGTTTTTGTGCCGGGCAATACGGCCCAAACTGTTGCAAACGCAAAGTGTCCGCGTAGTCCAATTGGAGACAAAAACAATGGGTCGTTACCCTCCAGCACCATGCGATCTAGCCACACGGTGCGATCCTCGATGTCAAGACGCAGCGTTTGCTTGAAGCTTCCTTCTGCGAAGGTCTCGCCCGAAGCCTGGCGTCCGAAGATCAAGTGATCCCAACCAATCATCGCACCCTGCCCAGAAACACGGATGTTGATATCGGAGGCAACGCACGCACGATTAAAAAAAATGGTCTCTTGCGGTAACCATTCAAAAAAACCATCAAGCACCATGTCAATCTGTTGCGAAGCTAAGGCGCCGGAGTCACTGCCATACCATTTCGCCGCCGAAGGCGTCGTCACCAGGCCATGGCTATTGGCCTCGCAGGCCACGCGAACTTCCAACCGATCTCCTGCAGCGATACCACCTGGTGGGTGCACAATAATGGCGTGGCAAGGCACATCGCCTTCGGGATATAACGCCTTTTGAATGCGTAGCGGACCAAGATGCTTGTGGTGTAGGCATGTTTTGCCGAGCGCAGGCGCTGGAGCCAGACTAAAGTCCAGCTCTAGCCGAGCTTGCCACGACGACCAAAACGAATCTTCGCTCATCAGGGAAGTTCGCTCTGGCCAGCGTGCTTGTTCATAAGGGGACATGTCAGAGGCATAAGCAAGTATGATGCCCGAAAGCATACCTAAATGGATGAGTTAGCGACCACTTTCCCGCTTTGAAAAACGCTTAACTTTGCCTCGGCTTAATTTGCACCAATATGGTTCGTAAGTCGAACTAAAATAGTGCATAAATCTTGGATCTCAAGACAATGTCCATCCATAATCCAGAAAACCCCATCGTCTCTACTGACGCGACCACTCGCTCTATCAGTCGGCGCGAGGCCTTCTGGTTTTGGTTCAAGTTAGGTTTTTTAAGCTTTGTGGGACCTGCCGGACAAATCGCCTTGATGCACACCGAGTTGGTGGATAAGCGTCGCTGGATTTCCGACAAGCGCTTTTTGCATGCGCTGAACTTTTGTATGGTGTTGCCAGGCCCAGAAGCGCAACAACTTGCTACCTACCTGGGATGGCTGATGCATCGCACTTGGGGCGGGGTCCTCGCGGGTGTGCTGTTTATATTCCCATCGCTCATCTTGATTGTATTGTTATCTTGGATCTATATGGTCTACGGTGATACCACGATCGTCGCCGGAATTTTTTATGGAATCAAACCTGCGGTCACGGTGTTGGTGATCCAAGCCAGTTATCGCATTGGTTCGCGCACACTTCACAATCTATGGCTCTGGGCGATTGCACTCTTATCTTTCTTTGCCCTGTTTTTGTTTAGCCTACCGTTCCCCTTAATCATTACGCTTGCAGCAGCAGTCGGATGGCTTGGTGGTAAGCGATCGCCGGCAACTTTTTCCGTGCAGCACGCCACCTCTGCATCAAAGAACTCTTTAACCACAGCGATCATCGACAACGACACCCCAAGGCCACCCCATACGCAGTTTAGTTATCCACGACTAGGCATCGTTTTAGGCGCTGCGGCAATACTCTGGTGCCTGCCTATGCTTGCGATGACGTCACTTTGGGGCTGGGGCCATACGATCACTCAAATGGGCTGGTTCTTCACCAAAGCCGCCCTACTGACCTTCGGTGGCGCCTATGCCGTGTTGCCTTACGTCTATCAAGCGGCGGTGGAAACCTTCGCGTGGCTCACGCCCACACAAATGATTGATGGCTTGGCGCTGGGTGAAACGACACCCGGCCCACTCATCATGATTGTTGCGTTCGTCGGTTTCGTTGGTGCCTTTGTGCAAAGCGCTCTTGGCCCAGATCAAGCCGTGCTGTCAGGCGTCATCGCCGCCCTTGTCGTGACCTGGTTCACGTTCTTACCCTCTTTTATTTTTATTCTGGCCGGCGCGCCGTTTATCGAGAGCACACACGGGAAATTAGCGTTCACGACCGCACTAACCGGTGTGACAGCTGCCGTTGTTGGCGTGATTGCCAATCTTGCCCTGTTTTTTGCAATGCATGTGGGCTGGCCAAATGGGTGGGCGCAAGGCGTAGACTTCAAGGCCGTCGCTATCGCCTTAGCCGCTGCCGTCGCGATCTTTGTTTACAAGCGGGGCAGCATTGAAACCATTCTGGGCGCCGGGCTACTAGGCTACCTCATCACAAGCTAAACGAAACTAGCTTTCGCGCAAATGGCAAGCCACCATGCGGCCAGAGCCCAGCATCGTTTGCTTTGGCTCCTCGGTCTTGCACCGCGCAATCGCATCCGGGCAACGCGTATGGAAATGGCACCCGCTGGGACGCTTAACAGGACTCGGCACGTCACCTTGCAAGACAATCCGATTCGTCTTCTTTTGCGGATCTGGCACGGGCACCGCAGAAAGCAAAGCGACCGTGTAGGGATGCTGCGGATCAGCGAACAACTCTTTACGCTCGGCGAGCTCAACGATTTTGCCTAGGTACATCACAGCTACGCGGTGTGTCATGTGTTCAACAATCGCGAGGTCGTGACTAATAAACAGCAAGGCCAAACCAAGCTCTTTTTGAAGATCCTGCAACAAGTTAACAATCTGTGCCTTCACAGAGACATCGAGCGCAGACACCGCCTCATCGCAAATAATCAAATCTGGCTCGGCGGCCAAGGCGCGCGCGATACAAATTCGCTGACGCTGGCCACCCGAAAACTCGTGAGGCCAACGTGTGCCCGCATCTTTTGATAAACGAACTTTTTCCAAAAGCTTGGCAACGCGCTCTTCGATCTCTTGTTCGGACTGACACAAACCAAAATTACGGATTGGCTCCGCGATAATGTCATACACACGCATACGCGGATTCAGACTTGAAAAAGGATCCTGAAAAATAACCTGAATGCGCTTGCGCAATGGCCGCAACGCGCTAGCGCTTAACGAATCAATCCGAACGCCATCAAGCAGCACTTCGCCCGAGGTCAAATCAAACAGGCGCAGAATAGAGCGGCCAACCGTTGACTTCCCGCAACCAGACTCACCCACCAAAGCGAGGGTCTCGCCCTTTCGAATTGAAAAGGACACCCCATCCACAGCATGAACGTTGCCCGTGACTCTGCCAAACAGCCCAGTCTTGATGGGGAAAAACTTTTGAAGCTTGCGAACTTCTAACAACGGCGCAGTAGAGGACATGGACATGCTAGTAACCTGATTCGTATTAGTCATTGGCGAAGGCAATCTCACCTGCGAAGTGACAGGCGACCTGATGGCCGTTGTCGCGCATTTGCATAGCGGGTGCGATTTCGTGACAAGGCTCTTTCGCCAGGGGGCATCGTGACGCAAACACACAACCCTTGATCTTTTGCTTCAAACTAGGCACCAGACCAGGGATTTCTTTCAAGCGCGTTGATTGACCATCAAGAGACGCGCCTAGCTTAGGCACTGCTCCGAGTAAACCTTGGGTATAAGGGTGTAGAGGCTTTGCAAACAGCTCACCTACAGGCGCTTCTTCAACTTTGCGTCCCGCATACATCACCATCACCCGCTCAGCGACCTCAGCGACCACACCCAGATCGTGCGTAATCAAGACAATCGCCGCACCAATTTTATTCTTCAAATCCGACATCAAGTCCAAAATTTGAGCCTGAATCGTAACGTCTAAGGCTGTGGTCGGCTCATCGGCAATCAACAACTTGGGGTTGCACGCCAGCGCCATCGCAATCATCACACGCTGTCGCATGCCACCCGAAAGCTGATGCGGATATTCATTTAAGCGACGCTTTCCTTCCGCAATGCCGACCAAATCCATCAGCTCAGATGCGCGAGCCATCGCCTGCTCTTGTGTAATCGTTTGGTGTAGGCGCAAGGTTTCACAAAGCTGGCGCTTAATCGGCAACACCGGATTTAAACTGGTCATCGGCTCTTGAAAAATCATTGAAATCGCATCACCACGAATGGCGCGCATTTCTTTTTCCGACATTTTGAGCAGATCTTGACCCAAAAAACGAATTGACCCAGCAATTTTTCCCGGCGGTTCTGGGATCAAACGCAGGATCGACATCGCCGTCACAGATTTGCCGCAACCGGACTCGCCAACGATTGCCAGTGTCTCGCCCTCGTTGACAACAAAGCTCACGCCATCGACCGCTCTATTCACACCATCAGGGGTGCGGAAGTGTGTCTGAAGATTTTCAACTTCTAGTAAGGCCAAGAGATATCTCCAATCAACTTGTTTTCGACTTGCGGGGATCCAGCACATCACGGAAGCCATCACCCATTAGGTTGACAGCCAAAACTGTGAGGGAGAGAAATACCGCAGGGAAAAAGATGATGTAAGGCTTAATCTGAAACAAGGTGCGACCATCTGCCATGATGTTGCCCCACGAAGGGATGATCGGTGGCACACCCGCACCAATAAACGAAAGAATAGATTCCGTGATCATCGCTGAGGCACAGATATAGGTGGCCTGTACGGTCAACGGTGCCAAGGTGTTGGGCAGAATATGCCGCCAAATCAGCATCGGCATACGACACCCGCACGAGATCGCTGCATCGACGTAGGCTTGCTCGCGCAGGGACAGTACGACGCCGCGCACAAGCCGAGAAACCCGTGGAATCTCAGCGATCGTGATCGCGATAATCACGTTCTCGACGCTCGCTCGAGTCAACGCCATCAGAGCAATCGCCAGCAAGATCGGAGGAATGGACATTAAGCCATCCATGATGCGCATGATCACTGAGTCCGCACGACGGAAGGTTCCAGACACCAAGCCAATACTCAGCCCAATAACTGAGGCAAGCAATGCAACGGCAAAACCTATGGCCAGCGAAACACGGGCGCCGTAAAGAACGCGTGAATAGATATCTCGACCAAACGCATCGGTTCCAAACCAATACTTAGCGGAGGGCTCGAGATTTCGATTGCGCGGGGCAAGTTCTGTCGGATCAACCGTACCAAGCCAAGGTGCCGCGACCGCAATAAACAACATAACGAGCAGCAAGCCAGCACCAAAGGTGATGGTTGGGTTGTTTAGTAAAAATCCAGTCCAACCTTTACGTTGGCGGCGAGGCTTTAAGAGATCCGGTAATGGGGGAGCAGCAGCAAAACTAGTCATTAATAACGTATCCTAGGATCGACGATCGTGTAGATCACATCAACACAAAGGTTGACCAACACATAAACAAAACTGAAAACAACAACCAATCCTTGGATGAGGGGGTAGTCACGACGGACAATCGCGTCGATTGTTAAACGCCCCAAACCAGGAATCGCAAAAACACTCTCTGTGACGACCGCGCCACCGATGAGCAGAGCGATCCCGATACCAATGACGGTGACGACTGGCACGGCTGCATTTTTGAGCGCATGTAGAAACAAAATTCCCATCTGCCCCATCCCCTTTGCTTTCGCAGTGCGGATATAGTCTTGGGACAAGACCTCAAGCATCGTGGCACGGGTAATGCGGGCAATCAGCGCGATGTATACAAAGCCCAACGCAATCGCTGGCAGAACAAGATGCTCGAACCAAACGCCAAAACCTTTCTTATAAGAGACGTATCCCTGCACAGGAAACCAATCGAGCTCCAATGAAAAGAAAAAGCTAAGCAGGTAACCCACAACGAACACTGGCACTGAAAAACCTATCACCGAGATCGCCATGATCCCACGATCGATCCAAGTTCCGGTCTTCCACGCAGCCAAGACACCGATTGGCACTGCAATGCTGACAGCCAGGATCACGGTGAGAAGCATGAGCGAAAGCGTGGGTTCGACTCGCTGACCAATGAGTTCGATCACGGGCATACCGGTAAACATTGACGTTCCCAAGTCACCTTGAAGTAACTTAAAAAACCATTCAGAGAATCTGACGAGAAACGGTCTATCGAGGCCAAGGCTCGCGCGAATTTTGTCAACGTCAGCAGGACTTGCCTGGTCCCCCGCGATCACGGCGGCTGGATCACCCGGAGCGATGTAG
>CANFEI010000076.1 GCA_947445495.1 Alcaligenaceae bacterium | reverse complement strand
GGGTCGCACTTCGCTCGACACCAATTTGTCTTTTGTTTGGCTGCTGAATTTCGGCTCAGGCACTTTCACTGACAAGACGCACGTTAACCCTTCGCGCATGTCATCACCGGTGGTCTCAACCTTGGCCTTCTTGGCCATTTCGTTGTCACCGATGTATTTGTTCAAGATGCGTGTCATGGCCGCGCGTAAGCCGGTCAAGTGCGTGCCGCCATCCCGTTGTGGGATGTTGTTGGTAAAGCAAAGCACTTGCTCGTTGTAACCGTCGTTCCACTGCATCGCAATATCAACACCAACCAAGCTGCCGCCAGCGTTTGATTCTGTGCTGACCGAAAACACGTTTGGATGCAATACCGTTTTGCTGCGATTGATGTATTCAACGAAGCCTTTGCAGCCGCCAGAGAACGCGAAGTTTTCTTCTTTACCTTGACGCTGATCGACTAGTCTGATCTTGGTACCGTTATTCAAGAACGAAAGTTCGCGCAGGCGCTTAGACAAAATTTCGTAGTGGTATTCGACATTATTAAAAATATCGGTGTCGGCTAGAAAGTGAACCTCCGTCCCGCGGTTTTCTGTTGTACCCGTGACAGCCAAAGGAGCGACCCGTTCACCCTTGCGAAACTCCATCTCATGTACTTGACCATTACGTCGAATCGTCAATCGCAGCCAAGATGAGAGCGCATTCACACACGACACACCAACGCCGTGCAAGCCACCCGAGACCTTGTATGAGTTTTGATCAAACTTACCGCCCGCATGCAGTTCGGTCAAAACGATTTCGGCCGCGCTACGCGCAAACTCATCATCTTTATGAATATCTGTCGGAATGCCCCGACCGTTGTCCGTCACTGAAATAGAGTTATCACCATGAATCGTCACGACGATGTCATCGCAGTGCCCGGCAAGCGCTTCGTCAATGGCGTTGTCTACAACCTCAAACACCATGTGGTGTAGGCCGGTGCCATCAGACGTGTCACCGATATACATCCCGGGGCGCTTGCGAACCGCCTCGAGGCCTTTGAGCATCTTGATCGAATCGGCGCCATATGCATCGTTATCCGGTGCGTGCTGGCCTGCTAGTTCTTTATTTTCTGACATGTCTAAATCCGCATTGGCATGACGACATATTTAAATGACTCGTCGTCAGGCAGTGTAATAAGGGCTGAGGCGTTCGCGTCTGGCATGACAGACCAGCGAATCGTTTCGGCTTTGACGTTGGCCAAAAAATCTAGCAAATAGCTCACGTTGAAACCAACATCTAATGCTTCGTGGCCATAATCAATATCGATCTCTTCCTGCGCTTCTTCTTGCTCGGCGTTCGTCGAAGAAATCTTCAACACATGCTGCGCGAGCTGCAGGCGAACGCTACGAAATTTATCCGTTGTCAAAATAGCAGCGCGCTGCAAGCAACCTTGGAGGACTTCGCGCGATACATCAAAATGGCGCGTGTAGTTCGTGGGGATCACGCGATTAAAGTCAGGGAACTTGCCCTCGACTAGTTTCGATACTAACTCGACATGTCCAAACGAAAAGCGAATCTGCCCGGCGGCGACCTCGATCGTGACGGGCTCCTCGCTATCGTCGAGCAGGCGCTGCATTTCCAACACGGTTTTGCGCGGGACAATGACTTCATGTTTAACGCTGATTCCTTCAGCGGGTGTCGAGCTGTGCGCAAGTCTGTGCCCATCTGTGGCAACCACACGCAAGAGACCGGGCTCGAAAACCAGCAACATCCCGTTCAAGTAATAACGGATATCTTGCTGTGCCATGGCGAAGTGAGCCATATTAAATAAATGCTTAAGCGTCTTGCGTGTCAACGTAAGCGATACATCCCAGCGCGTTGGCTGTGTCATCGTAGGGAATTCTGTGGCCGCCAACGTCTGTAGCGAAAAGCGGCTCTTGCCTGACTGTACGGCTAGCTTGCCGCTCGCGGTTGAGAGCTTGACGTCGCCCGTATCGGGCAATGCGCGCAAAATGTCGACCAGTTTGCGTGCAGCGACTGTTAAGGATTCTGTTTCAGCCCCAACACCAAAATCGGCGTGTGTGGTGATTTGAACCTCTAGGTCCGTTGCGATAAAAGAAACACGATTGGCTTCTTTACGCAGCAAAATATTGGCGAGAATCGGCAAGGTGTGCCGACGCTCGACAATACCGGCTACGGTAGAAAGCGGCTTAAGCAGTGCGTCGCGCGGGGTCTGTACAAGTTGCATGGATTATCCCTTTAAAGTTTGTTCAAGCACATGCAGCGTATGGTTCAAGTCTGCCTGTTTAGCCCGCAAGTCCGAAATCTTGCGAACGGCGTGCAAAACAGTGGTGTGATCACGCCCACCAAACATGTCACCAATGTCAGGCAAGCTTTTTTGCGTCAGTTCTTTAGCAAGATACATCGCAACCTGACGCGGCATTGCAATGTTGGCAGGTCGCCGTTTTGAATACATATCGGCAACCTTAATTTTGTAAAAATCAGCGACGGTCTTTTGAATATTCTCAACCGTGACTTGACCACTAGAAACAGACAACAAATCTTTTAGCGCATCTTTGCACGTGTCGACGTTGGCAACATCTCGTCCGTGAAACCTTGCATAGGCGACAACTTTTTTCAAAGCGCCCTCGAGCTCACGAACATTGCTGCGTAAATGCTTGGCAATAAAAAACGCCACTTCTTCGGGCATCGCGATGCCCTCTAGTTCCGCTTTGCGTAACAAAATCGCGACGCGCATCTCCAGCTCTGGAGGTTCAATGGCAACCGTCAAACCAGAGTCAAAGCGCGAGATCAGCCGTGTGTCGATGCCTTCTAGCTCTTTTGGATAGGTGTCACTGGTAATGATGATTTGCTTACGCTGCGCAACCATCGCCTCAAACGCGTAAAAGAATTCTTCCTGTGTTCGATTCTTTCCAGAGAAAAACTGGATATCATCGATCAAAAGTAGGTCTAGCGAATGGTAGTAGCGCTTGAAGTCATCAAACGCTTTGCGCTGATAGGCTTTAACAACATCCGAAACATACTGATCCGCGTGTACATAGCGCACGCGCACGCCACGGCCGGCGGCCACCATCGCGTTGCCGATTGCATGAATCAAGTGTGTTTTTCCGAGTCCGACCCCACCATATAAGAAGAGCGGGTTATATGAGATGCCAGGGTTCTCGGCCACCTGCAAAGCCGCGGCACGCGCCAACTGGTTCGCTTTGCCCGTCACAAAGTTATCGAACGTCAACTCTACATTGAGTCTTGAACGGCTATCGATCAGGCCCGAGAGCGTAGCATCGGTCGCATTGTCTTCTGTTGACGAAGCCGCTGGCGGTGCCTGTGAGTTCGTGGGGGTGCTGTGCGTTGTATTGGATGCTGCAACTTTCGCAGCGGAGAGTTTGGGTCGCTCAACTGAGCTTGCTGAGAGCTCAAGATGTAAATGCACCGGTCTTTTGAACCAAGTTGTAGCGAACGCTTCTATTTGATGTGAAAAATTTTTGCGCACCCAATCTAATTTGAAACGATTCGGTGCGGCGAGTCGAAGTTGCGACCCGGCTTCATCAAAGGCGAGCGGAACCAGTGGACGTATCCACGCGCTGATTTGCTGAGGGGGAAACTCCTGCTCCAGATGTGCGATGCAGGACTGCCAGAACTCGTTCATGTGACTCGCTAAGTAAAGTCTGATTCTACCCTGTCGGACGCTAGGTTATCCACAGGCTGTTGACGGCCTATTCCGTATTTTTACGGTAAACATTTGACTTATTTCACGTTTTTTGATGAAATAGAGGGCTTTTCGGGAATACCCTAAACTTTTTCGCTCTTTGTTGGGCCATACATCATGAAACGTACCTACCAGCCATCCGTCACCCGCCGCAAGCGCACGCACGGTTTTCGCGTTCGCATGAAAACCCGCGGTGGCCGCGCTGTTATCAACGCTCGTCGCGCCAAGGGCCGCACGCGTTTAGCCGTCTAAAACGGCTAGTAGCGACTGTCGCCGGCCTTTTTACCCGTGCGTACCGCTACCTCTGAAATGCCTCGCGCCACGTTTCCCGCGGTGGCGCGCCTGCACCGCCCCACTGAATATGCTTCCGCCCTGTCTGGCCGGCGGGTTGCCCGTGGGGAGTATTTCATTGTCACGGCACACCGCGCCGTCACGGCGGATCAGCAAAAACCCTCCACGAGCACACCGCAAGCGCGTCTAGGTCTTGTAATGGCCAAGCGTCATGCGCGGTTAGCAAGTACTCGCAATGCCCTTAAGCGGGTTGTACGCGAAGCCTTTCGTGCTCAACGCTTGACGTTACCTGCCGCCGATTATGTCGTGCGCCTGCATCGCCGCATTGAAAACATTTCCCTGACCGCCCTCAAGTTAGCGGCACGCCAGGAAGCCGACGCCCACTTTGCGCAGGCACAAAAATGATTAAGGCACTTTTGGTTGCGCCGATTAGGTTGTACAAGTTTTTCCTTAGCCCGTGGGTGGGTCAAAGTTGTCGATTTACGCCAACTTGCTCCTCTTATGCGATCGAAGCGATCGAGACGCAAGGCGCTATCCGCGGCACCTACCTCGCCACAAAACGCCTGTGCCGATGCCATCCTTGGGCCGCTGGCGGACATGATCCCGTCTGCCCCGACATCCCGACACCTCCTGCGTCAAGCAACACTTCTAATGCTGTTGAGCCCCCGCGGCCTCTCTGATTAACGCTAAACTGCGAGCCTTACTTAGTTAGCTTCTTTATTTAGGCAAGAATGGATATCCGACGCACCATCCTTTTAATGATTTTTTCGTTTTCACTGCTCATGCTGTGGAACAGCTGGCAGGTTCATCAAGGGAATCCCCCGTTATTTGGTGCGCCGCCACCCAAAGCTGCGCCTGCCGCAACAGCTCCCCCCGCGGAGTCTGGAACGGCCTCTGGCCAAGCGGGCGTGCCAAATGCACCGGCTCAAGCATCACCGCCTAGCGCAGCACCGACCGTCCCTGGCACAAGCCCAGCACCTGCCACTCAAGCACAAACCGTCACCGTTAAGTCGGATGTATTAGCACTCACCTTCGACCTTCAAGGCGCTCAGCTTATACGCGCCGACTTGCTCATGGTCCCTGGTAAAGACGACAAAAAACAACCCTTTGTCTTATTGAGTCGCGAAGCGGGTCATACTTATGTCGTCCAATCTGGCCTGACTGGCGCGCCTGCAGGCTCACTTTATCCAACACATTTAGCCAACTACAAGTTGGTGACCGATGCAAAAGAGTTAAGCGGGAACACGTTAGTGGTTAAGTTTGAGTCTGAGTCTAGCGGCGTCAAACTCACAAAGACCTTTACGCTAACGCGCGGCAGTTACGCCATTACAGTCGACCATCAAATTGAAAACCTGTCGGCACAACCGGTTACGCCTTCGGTCTATTTACAAATTACGCGCGATGGCTCCGACCCAATGGGGCAAAACAATACGCCTAGCTTCCTGCAAGGCCCCATCAGCTTCACGGGCCCAGCTGTTTATTCAGAGCAGGAAAAGTTTCAGAAAATAACCTTCCCTGAGATCGAAAAGCGCAAAGCCCAGTACATCAAACAAGCCGACAACGGCTGGTTTGCAATGGTTCAACACTACTTCGTCACCGCATGGGTGCCACCGCAAGGAAAGGCTCGCAATTACGAAGTGACTGAGCTTGAAAAAAACCTATTTGCTGTACGTAGCATTGAGGCCGTTGGAACCATTAATCCCGGCAGCCAGGTCTCTATCCCCACGACATTATGGGTCGGCCCCCAAGACCAATCTGAACTGGAGGCGGTTGCTCCAGGTCTAGAGCTTGTCGTCGACTATGGTTTATTAACGATCATTGCAAAGCCCGTTTTTACCTTGATGACCTGGCTGTTTTCCTTGCTCGGCAATTGGGGCTGGACGATCGTTGCCCTGACCGTGTTGATTAAAGCTGCGTTCTATCCTTTGTCCGCCGCAAGCTATCGCTCGATGGCAAAGATGAAGCTGGTCGCTCCGCGCTTGCAAGCGCTACGAGAGAAATTTGGTGATGACCGTCAAAAACTCAATACCGCAATGATGGAGATGTATCGCACGGAAAAAATTAATCCGCTGGGTGGCTGTCTACCCATTGTGATTCAAATCCCTGTGTTTATTTCTCTTTACTACGTGTTGGGCTCGAGCGTTGAACTTCGCGGCGCTCCTTGGCTTCTTTGGATCGACGACTTGTCGGTACAAGATCCTTACTTCATCTTGCCTTTGATCATGATGGTAACCATGTTCATTCAGATGAAACTCAATCCAGCGCCTCCAGATCCTATACAGGCGAAGGTCATGATGTTTATGCCGCTCGTTTTTGGTGGCATGATGTTCTTCTTCCCGTCTGGCTTGGTCTTGTACTGGTGCGTCAACAACATTTTGTCGATTGCGCAGCAGTGGTACATCACCAATACGATCGCCAAGCAGTCGGCGGCCTCTCATCGGTAGCCGTTGCATGAAACATGTCCCACTCTGCTAGCCAACCAATTGCCGCCATTGCCACCGCCCCT
>CANFEI010000075.1 GCA_947445495.1 Alcaligenaceae bacterium | reverse complement strand
TGTTCTCGAAGGGAATATAGGGGTGGAAAATACCCATGGCGTTTGAGCCACCACCGACGCACGCCAACACGTAATCAGGCTGACGGCCTGCGTACAGCGGCATTTGCTCAATGGATTCTTTACCAATCACCGAATGGAAGTTACGCACCATCATCGGATAAGGGTGAGGGCCGGCTACGGTGCCAATAATGTAGAACGTGTTGTCAACGTTAGTCACCCAATCACGCATCGCCTCGTTGAGCGCGTCTTTGAGTGTGCGGGAACCTGATTCGACGGGGACCACGGTTGCTCCGAGCAACTTCATTCTGAACACATTGGGCGACTGGCGTTTGACATCCTCGATGCCCATGTACACCACACACTCCATCCCGTAGCGCGCACAGACTGTTGCCGTCGCCACGCCGTGCTGGCCTGCGCCGGTTTCAGCGATGATGCGTTTTTTACCCATGCGCCGCGCCAACAAAGCCTGACCGAGGCTGTTATTGATTTTGTGGGCACCCGTGTGGTTTAAGTCTTCGCGCTTGAACCAAATTTGCGCGCCCCCGAGCTCTTCGGACCAACGCCGCGCATGATAGACCGGCGTGGGACGACCCACAAAGTGCTTGAGTTCGTATTCAAATTCAGCCAGAAAGTCTGGATCATTACGGTATTTGTCGTAAGCCAGACGCAATGCTTCAATCGCCTGCATGAGTGTCTCGGCGGCAAACACACCACCGTAGGGACCAAAATGTCCTTTTGCGTCGGGGAAGTCGTAGGGTTTCAAGACCGTATCTCCGGGGCGAACCGCCCTGCGCGAGCAACAATATGCTCAGCATCAGCGTCTAGCGATTCAAACAAGTTGATTTTAGCAGTGTGTGCTGGGAAAAACGCGCAAAATCCCTTAAAACTAAAGTGTCCGGATTGTGACAAGTCTGAACTTACCGGCGATGTGCCGTCAGAACACCCGTCACCTCTGTAAGCGCAGACAACGCACGCTGCAACGCAGCGCCATCGTGCACCTCCACCGTAAACGCCATATAGGCCATTGAAGCCTTACTTTGCGTGTTCACAGCAATCACATTGAGCCGCAGGCGGGCAAAAACCTCAGAGAGATCACGCAGCAGGCCAGCGCGATCCTGGGCCTGAACGCTCAGGTCTACCGGATAGACCGTCCCGACCACGTTACCCCCCCAAGCCACTTCGATCACCCGTTCGGGTTGCCGCGCCGCCAGGGTCGAGAAACTCGCACAGTCTGCGCGGTGAATCGATACACCCCGCCCCCGGGTCACAAAGCCAGTAATCTGATCCGGCGGCGCTGGGCGGCAACAGCGCGCCAGTTGGGTCATCAAGGACCCCACGCCGACCACGAGCACCCCACTCTTTCCGGTCTGCGTTGCGCTTTCGGCGCGCGCGCTGTGCGACACCAGGGACTCAGGACGTAGCTCTTGCTCGGGGATGGCGGGCTGAAACACCGTGTCAATTTGGCGAAGACTAAATTCCTCCTTGGCAGCCGCCACGTAGAGATCTTCGGCATGTGCAAAACCCAGTTGCTGAGCCAGCTGCTCGAGGTTCACAGCTGTTTTGCCGAGGCGTTGAAGCTCTTTTTCGATCAGTGCCTGGCCCTGCACGGTACGTTGTTGTAACTCGATTGCATTGAACCAAGCACGCACCTTGGCGCGCGCTCTTGGGCTTGCAAGAAATCCCAACTGCAGGTTCAACCAGTCCCGCGAGGGACCACCGGACTTTGTCGTGACGATCTCGATCGTCTGTCCCGTTTGCAACTGCGTTTGTAAAGGCACCATCTGCCCATCAATGCGCGCGCCGCGGCAACGGTGACCCAAATCTGTGTGCAAGTGGTAAGCAAAATCTACGGGCGTCGCGCCTGCAGGTAACTCAATGACGCGGGCTTGCGGCGACAAGACATAGATACGCTCTTGAGCCTGACGTTGCGTGCGGGCAGTGGCCGTGCTGGTTGACCGATTACCCGCCTCGGTATTCCAGGCAAGTAGTTGTCGCATCCAGGCGAGCTGCTTGTCGTACTCGAGTGCACTCGAGGTGGTGGCCGCTTGACCCCCTTTGACGCCCATCTCTTTGTAACGCCAGTGCGCAGCCATCCCGTATTCAGCGAACTCGTGCATGGACTGTGTGCGGATCTGTACCTCAAAGGGACGCCCAGCCTCGTCTGCAACAACGGTATGCAAGGATCGGTAACCATTAGGCTTTGGGCGCGAGATATAGTCATCGAACTCATCGGATATCGGCACCCACCGCTCATGCACCAAGCCTAACGCGGTGTAACAGTCTCGCTCGTTTTGCACAATGATGCGCAACGCACGCACATCAAATAGCTTTGAAAAATCCAAATGCTTCAGTCGCATCTTGTTGTAAATGCTGTAGATATGTTTGGGCCTTCCACTGACCTGCGCCACAACACCTAATTTACGCAAGGCAGTATTCAATTCTTCGACCGCGCGCGCGATAAAAGCTTCACGTTCAACGCGTTTTTCTTCAAGGAGTCGAGCGATGTCTTTATAGCGTGTCGGGTCAGTAAAGCGAAAGGCTAGATCCTCCATTTCCCACTTGATTTGCCAAATACCTAAACGGTTTGCCAACGGAGTGTAAAGATCAAGTGTCTCGGTGGCGAGCAAGGGATCACAGGCGACTTTACTCGAGGCATGCCAGCGCAAGGTCTGTAACCTGGACGCCAGTCGAATCAACACAATGCGCAAATCAGCCGCCATCGCTAACAGCATCTTGCGCAACATTTCTTTTTGCGCCATCGCATCGACCGCGGTGTCGCTCGCCCCTTTGGCGATCGAACCTAGCCGCAACAAGGCACGTGTGCCCTGCACTAAGCGGGCCACTTCCGCCGAGCTGGGAGCAGTCGGCGCACCAGGGCTAGACGCGCGCTGCGGCTCGGGGGCCGGCTCCTCTGGCACGCCGATGAGCAAAGCGGCACAGCGCGAGGCTGTATCGGCCTGCATATCCGACAAAATTTGGGCTGAGCCCAGTGCGTGTTCGATATGTGTCTCGCCCACCGCATTATGCAGAGTGGCGAGACGCGCACACGCCCATCGTGCTGTCTGACGCACCTGCTCCTGATCGTCTGGGGTTAAACCCGCGACCAGGGGCTCGAGCGCAGAATCGGTGAGCTGCGTAGGCAAAATAGCAAGTTAAATCGCGGCAGTCACCACGATTTCAACTTTGTAGTCCGCACTTGCTAAGCGCGCTTCAATCGTGGCGCGCGAAGGAGCATGGCCATCAGCCACCCAAGCGTCCCACGCTTTGTTCATACCGTCGAACTCTTTCATGTTGGCCACGAAAATCTGGGCCATCAAGATCTTGGTCTTGTCCGAGCCAGCCGTTGCCAGCAATTTGTCAATGACCGCCAAAATTTGGGTCGTCTGACCCGTAATGTCTTGGGTCGTATCGTCAGCCACCTGGCCTGCCAGGTAGGCAACGCCATTGTGGACGGCCATATCTGAAAGGCGCTTACCGACGTTTACACGGGTGATCTTGCTCATAGTGATTCCTTTGGTTAATCAGGCGGGTGGCAATTCAAACACCTGACGCAAATACGCCAGATAAGCCTTGTCGTCGCACATGGTTTTTTCAGGCGCATCAGACACTTTGGCGACAGGTTGACCGTTGCAGCGGATCATTTTCATCACGACTTGTAGGGGTTCGTATCCTAAATCGTTGGTGAGATTAGTCCCGATGCCGAACGCTGTTCTACAACGTCCGGCAAACCTGCGGGTCAGCTCAATCGCAAGTGGAAATGTTAACGCATCCGAAAAAATCAGGGTCTTGGCACGCGGATCCACGCGATTCGCCTCGTAGTGCGCAATCATGCGTTCTCCCCACTCAAAGGGATCCCCCGAATCGTGGCGCGCGCCATCAAATAACTTGCAGAAGTACATATCAAAATCGCGCAAAAAGGCATTCATGCCATACACATCTGAGAGCGCGATACCCAAATCCCCGCGGTACTCTTTTGCCCACGTCTCAAAGGCATACACCTGCGAATCACGCAAGCGTGGACCGAGCGCCTGACACGCCTGCAGATACTCGTGCGCCATCGTACCTAAGGGCAGCACACCATGACGCATCGCCAGCCACACGTTACTGGTTCCGGCGAAATGCTCTCCCATCTGCGCCTTCATGGTGGTCAATACTTCCTCGTGCCAGACTTGCGAAAACCTGCGCCGCGTCCCGTACTCGGCCACCCGAAACTCGCTCAAGTCGTTCGCCTCGAGCACCAGCTTCATCTTGTTTTGCAAGCGGGCGCGCCCCTCCGCCCAATTTGGCTCCTGGCAGGTTCGCCGAAAGTACACCTCATTGACGATCGCCAGTACAGGGATTTCAAACAAGATTGTGTGCAACCACGAACCCTTGACGGAAATCGCGATTTCGCCAGGGCCCTCGCCCTCAGTCACCGTGATACATTTTTCTGGCAGATGAAACAGCCCGAGGAAGTCGATGAAATCGCTCTTGATGAAGCGCAGGCTGCCCAAATAGGCAAGCTCAGCCTCGGAGAAGCGTAACTGGCACAGACTATGGATCTCGGCGCGTATCTCATCCAGATAAGGCCTGAGATCCACACCCTGGTTGCGGCACTTATAGCGATATTCGGCCTGCGCAGCAGGGAAATGATGCAACACCACCTGCATCATGGTGAATTTGTAGAGATCCGTATCGAGCAATGACTTGATAATCATGTCTGTGCCTAAAGTATTTCCAAAACCTTAGCATAAGCACTTTCGTTATCAGGGATATCCCGAGCCTGACGCGCAAGATTGGTTAAACTAAATATTCATTCGATTCACTGGCTCAAAAATAGTGCCCGCCCGATCGCTTTCACAACCTCCCTTCTGGTGGAACCCATGACTCACGTCGTGACTGAAAACTGTATCAAGTGCAAATTTACGGATTGCGTAGACGTATGCCCCGTCGACTGCTTCCGTGAGGGCCCTAACTTCCTGGTCATCGACCCTGACGAATGTATTGACTGTGCGGTGTGTAT
Organism: Alcaligenaceae bacterium; assembly: GCA_947445495.1. The sequence continues at coordinate 1,504 of CANFEI010000075.1, read as the reverse complement.
TCCCGAATGTCCGGCAAACGCCATTTTTGCCGAAGAAGATGTTCCCCAAGACCAAATGAAATTCATCGCACTGAACGCTGAACTTTCCCCAAAGTTCAATAGCATCAGCCGCACTAAAAAGCCGCTACCCGATGCGGACGACTGGAATGGCAAACCAGACAAACTGCAGCATCTTGAGCGCTAAATACACACCACAGACGGTCCTATCCAAGACCGTCTGGCTAAGCGATAAATTATTTTCGCTCAAGGTCAGCCGTGACCCAGCCTTTCATTTTGCGCCTGGTCAATTCGCTCGGCTAGGCTTGCCTGTTGGCGCCGCAGACACCGTGACACCCAATGAGTGGCGCGCCTACTCAATGGTCTCGCACCCCTCAGAGGACGCACTCGAGTTTTTCTCGGTGGTCGTGCCCGACGGTAAGTTCAGCCCAACACTTGCCTCGCTTGCCCCAGGCGACACTCTCTGGATCAACAAGACTGTCTTTGGCTTTCTCACACTCGACCAATTTGCCGATGGCGAAGACCTCTGGTTAGTGTCTACCGGGACCGGACTCTCGGCCTATATTTCGATGCTGCGTGAAGCGAGCACATGGCAGCGCTTTAAACGGATTGTGGTGCTCCACGGCGTGCGGCACGCCAGCGAATTGGCCTACCGCGACGAGCTGTTGCGCCTGCAAAACCAACACAGCGCTCTGGGCGAGCGCACGGACAAGACAGCGCTGGTTTATCTCCCCGTGACAAGCCAAGAGCCCCTAAAGCCCGAGCTTTCGTCCGCTATCACACCGCAGCACCTCTCTGCAAATCGACTCACCACACTGCTGGCCCGTGGCGAACTCGAAGAGCGTACCGGCATCACCCTAGATCCTGAGCGCTCTCGCATCATGCTCTGCGGCAACCCCGCGATGGTCACCGAGATGCGCGCGCTGCTGGCAGAGCGCGGGTTTGCGGCCGGTCGCCGGGGAGTAGCGGGCAACCTTGCGGTAGAAAACTACTGGTAAGCATCCGGCAGCACTAAGAAAAGCACCATAGGTAGCCTAATACTAGGTATCAGCCCCCATATGGTGTGTTTCTACCCGCAAAGTCGTGGTGCTTCTGCTACATTTTGCTGCACAACAGCAATCGCTGCTCCTAATTCGATAGTTCGACGTCAAGAAGGCGTCATAATTAGGGAATCCTGATTACTTTTGGAACCGCACATGCTTTATCAACTTCATGAAATGCACCGTGCCATGATGTCGCCCCTAACGCAATTTACTGAGCTGGGCTCCAAATTGTTCTCACACCCAGCCAGCCCTCTCGCCTACACACCGATGGCAAGGCAAATGGCGGCAGGGTATGAATTTATTCATCGCCTCGGGAAAAAATACGAAAAACCAAGCTGGGGTTTAGCAACGACAGAATTGAACGGCAAACATGTTGGCGTCACCATCGAGACCGATTTGAGCCTACCATTTTGTAACTTGATTCATTTCAAGCGCGACGTATCGGATAAACAGCGCAAGACGGA
>CANFEI010000074.1 GCA_947445495.1 Alcaligenaceae bacterium | reverse complement strand
TCGACATGCATGCCGTGCTGACGACCGAGGCGGCGCAACAGGTCAATGTCTCCGCCGCGTTGCCGACCGAAACGAAAATCCTCGCCGACCAAGAGCCAGCGCGTATTGAGTGCACGAACGAGGAGTTGTGTGACGAAATCTGGCGCAGACATTTCCGCCATGGCGCGGTTAAAACGCGCGACCATGATGCGTTGAATGCCGGCGGCGGTGAGTTCGGTGACTTTGTCGCGTAGCCCGGTGATCTGGGGAGGCGACAGTTCTGGCCGGTGGTTAATGCCTGCAAAATACTGACGCGGGTGCGGTGAGAAGGTGAGCACAGTGGGACATAGCGCCTGTTCTTGTGCCGATTGACAAACGAGGTCGAGCATCGCCCGGTGGCCTTTGTGGACACCATCAAAGTTGCCAATTGATAGGGCGCTGGGCTGGGTGAGCGACGGAACTGGCGCTTGCCGAAAAATACGTAAAGAGGTTTTCACGAGTGACAGTTTACAATTTCGCACCACATGTAGAGTCTATTTCCATGCCAGACACCCCTAATTCGCGGGCGCGCTTCGTTATTTTGATCTCCGGATACGGGTCGAACATGCAGGCAATCGTCCAAGCGTGCCAAGCTGGCCGCTGCACTGCCGAGGTTGTGGCTGTCTTGGCGAGTCGCGCGCAAGCGGCTGGAGTCGCGTGGGCCGAAGGCGTGGGTATCGCCACTGGGGTTGTGGCCCATACGGACTTTGCCTCGCGGGAGGCGTTTGACGAGGCCTTGGCCCAGAAAATCGACTCTTATTCGCCTGACTATGTCCTGTTGGCCGGGTTCATGCGTGTCCTCACACCCGCTTTCGTTGCGCACTACGCGGGGCGCTTGATCAATATCCATCCCTCTCTCTTGCCGGCGTTCCCTGGCTTGCACACACACGCGCAGGCGTTGGCAAAAGGCGTCCATAGCCACGGTTGTACCGTACACTTCGTCACCCCGGTGCTGGACCATGGCCCGATTATCGCCCAAGGGGTTGTGCCAGTTTTGACAGGCGACACGCCTGAGTCGCTCGCCGCCCGAGTACTGACGGTCGAACATCAGGTTTACCCCGCGGTTGCAACATGGCTTGCAGAGGGCCGTGTGCATTTGCTTGCCGATCAACGCGTGGTGGTTGACGGCATCGAAAACAGATTATTTTCATCGGAACCCTCATGAGCAATCCTAAACCGCCCAGTCGTACTCAGGCGCGCGCCCCGAAGGCCTCCGGTCTCAGCAAAAAAGATCTGGCTCGGCAGGCGGCGCTTGCTAGCTCGACCCGCCCGGCGCGTCCAGGTTCGGCGACAGAGCGCCTCATGAAGGCTGAGCCTCACGGCACACGCAGGCCCGGCGTCGGTGGTTTCGGTGGACACGCAGGTGAGGCAGGTCCAGCACTCGAGAAGCCGGTCTCCACCTACGTACCCAAGCCTCGTGCACCCGTCATGACGACACGCTTGGACCAGATTCGTCAGGTGTTGGACGAAGTGCTGACTTGGCGTTTCGCGGCTGATTCTGTCGTATCGCACTGGTTTCGTGCCCATCCCAAACTTGGGATTCGGGATCGCGCAGAAGTGGCTGAAGTGGTGTATGCCGTTTTGCGACACTTACGCCGCTATCGTCAGCTTGCTGAAAGTGGTGTGGGTAATGCCGTGCGTCGGTTAGCGATTCAAGGCGCAATGGTGACCATGGATCCGGAAAAAGTACGCGCTGTACTGGACCCAGGCGAGCTCGCGTGGTTAGACCGGATTGCACAGATCGAAGAGCTGTCGATGCCCTTGGAAGTGCGTGGCAGTTTGCCTGACTGGTTGTACGAACGCATGAAGGACTTGCCGGATCTCGAGCACCTGGTGGCTGCACTGAATCAAAGTGCACCGTTGGATATTCGCGTGAATCCGCTTAAGGCGGAGCGAGACGAGATGCTCGCCGACCTTACAAAAGGAAACGCCGTGCGTCATTCGCCGGTCGCGACGCCTTATTCGCCTTGGGGTATCCGTTTGACGGGTCGTCCTGCGATGAACAAGTGGCATCAGTTTGAACATGGCCTGATTGAGGTGCAGGACGAGGGTAGTCAATTGCTCGCCTTGCTGGTCGGACCCAAGCGCGGTGAGATGGTGATCGATTTTTGCGCGGGCGCAGGGGGTAAGACGCTCTTGCTTGGTGCCTTGATGCGCACAACAGGGCGTTTGTACGCCTTTGATGTGTCAGCGACTCGTCTAGCGAAGGCTAAGCCGCGCTTCGCGCGCAGCGGGTTATCCAACGTGGTTCCCGTGGCAATCGACCACGAAAACGACCAGAGAGTGCGGCGTTTGGCAGGCAAGGCGCAGCGCGTGTTGGTGGATGCACCCTGCAGCGGTGTCGGCACGTTACGCCGTAATCCGGACCTCAAATGGCGTCAGTCGACGCAAAGCTTGACCGAGTTAACGGATTTGCAAGCCCGTATTTTGAAGAGCGCTGCACGTTGTGTGGCACCAGGTGGGCGGCTTGTGTATGCCACCTGTAGCCTTCTGGCAGAAGAAAATCAGGATCAGGTGGTGCGCTTTCTTACCGAACATCCAGATTTTGAGCTGATCGATGCTGCACCCCTATTGGCGGCACGTACGCCGCTTCAGATCGAGGGGCCTTATTTAAGCCTTCGCCCCGATGTACACCAGACCGATGGTTTTTTTGCAGCCGTCATGGAAAGAAAGAAAAGCTTAGCCGAGACAGAGCCTGTCAAAAAGAAGGCCAAAGTGGAAAATCCTATAGATTGTTGATTTTGCGCAAAAACTTTAAGGTCACTCGGCGGACGCAGGGGGCGGGTAGGCTAAAATCTCTCTGACTATTTTGTCGTTTTTTGATACTGATACATGAAAGAACTCATTTCGTTTGGCGCAGGTGGTTTGCTGCAGGCATCTTGGTGGCAAGTTGTTATTTACACCCTGGTGGTCACACACATCACGATTGTGGCCGTCACAATATTTCTGCATCGTTGCCAGGCACATCGAGGCCTAGATTTGCATCCGGCTGTGACGCATTTCTTCCGTTTTTGGCTTTGGATGACCACTGGAATGGTCACCAAGGAATGGGTGGCTATTCATCGCAAGCACCATGCCCGTTGCGAGCGTGAAGGGGATCCCCACTCGCCGATAATGTACGGCATTAATAAGGTTTTATTTAGTGGGGCTGAACTTTATCGCCATGAATCAAAAAATGCTGAAACGCTGAGCAAGTTCGGGCATGGCACACCGGATGATTGGCTTGAACGCAACGTGTATACCAAGTTTAGTGCGCGCGGCATTCTGTTGATGTTGATTATCGATGTCAGTTTGTTTGGTGCAATGGGATTGACCGTTTGGGCGATTCAAATGGCCTGGATCCCGTTCTGGGCGGCTGGCGTGGTCAATGGTGTTGGTCATTTCTGGGGCTATCGTAATTTCGCCTGCCCTGATACCAGCACCAATGTTTTTCCTTGGGGAATTTTGATTGGCGGCGAAGAGCTGCACAATAATCACCACGCGTTTGGTAGCTCAGCCAAGTTTTCCAGCAAGTGGTACGAGATCGATATCGGTTGGGTCTACATACTTGGTTTAAAAGCGCTCGGTCTGGTGCAAATTAAAAAGGTGGCGCCCAAGTTGCGGCTGGAAGCCACAGGTAAAACCGGAATTGACCAGCGCACCTTGCAAGGAGTGATTGCACATCGCTATGAAATCTTGGCACGCTACACCGGGTTGATGAAAACCGCATGTCGTGATGAACTCGCGCGCTTGCAGGTCGCGCCCAGTGAAGACAAAGCGCAAGCGTTAGCTGCGGCAACCCACTGGTTAGGGCGTGGTGAAGAAAACCTCGCTCCTGCCGAGCGCGCACGTATTGATCAAGCGATTTCGTTGAATGAATCTCTGTCGACCATGGTGCAAATGCGTTATGAGCTCGTCAAACTTTGGGATAGTTCTACGTCGTCGAGTGAGCAACTGCTTCACGACTTACAAGCTTGGTGCCAGCGCGCACAACAAAGTGGAATCGCCAGCCTTGAGGAGTTCGCCTTGCGTCTACGCCGCTATGCGGCATGATCGACAAGCTTAACGCGCCTCAACGCGAGGCGGTCACACTCCCTGCGCAGCATGCCCTCGTGTTGGCAGGGGCAGGAAGCGGAAAGACCCGAGTGCTCACCACCCGTATGGCATGGCTGATTCAGACCGGTCAGGTCAGCCCGCTGGGAATTCTTGCTGTAACGTTTACCAATAAAGCCGCGCGCGAGATGGTCGCGCGGGTGTCCGCGATTCTGCCGATTGATACGCGCGGGTTGTGGATTGGCACTTTCCATGGTTTGTGCAACCGTATGCTGCGGGCGCATCATCGTGATGCGGGCTTGCCGCAGGCGTTTCAAATTCTCGATACGGCCGACCAGTTCGCGGCGATCAAGCGGTTACTCAAAGCGAATGGTATTGACGATGAAAAATTTCCCCCTCGTGATGTGCAGCGGTTTATCAATGGGGCAAAGGAAGATGGCTTGCGCCCAGGCGATGTCGAAGCAAGCGATAGTTTTCGGCGACGCTTAATAGAAATCTATACCCTCTATGAAACCCAATGTCAGCGCGAAGGGGTCGTAGACTTCCCTGAGCTTTTGCTGCGCGCCTATGAGTTGCTCGCGCGCAATGAGCCGATCCGTAGTCATTATCAACGTCGCTTCAAGCATGTGCTGGTTGATGAGTTTCAGGATACCAACACCCTGCAGTACAAATGGCTGACGCTTTTGGCTGGCGGTGGCGCGAGCTTGTTTGCTGTGGGTGATGACGATCAATCAATCTACGCGTTTCGCGGGGCAAATGTCGGCAATATGGCTGACTTTGAGCGGGACTACGCACGGGGCACCGTGATTCGGCTCGAACAGAACTATCGTTCGTTTGGGCATATTCTGGATTCTGCGAATGCACTGATCAGTCATAACAATGGGCGTCTCGGCAAGAACTTGTGGACCGAACAAGGCGAGGGTGAACAAATCCGCGTCGTAGAGCAACCGACAGATTTGCTCGAAGCACAGTGGTTGGTCGACGAGGTACGTGGACTGATTTCTGACGGGCGAGATCGCAGTCAGATTGCTGTGCTTTATCGCAGCAATGCCCAATCGCGTGTGATCGAGCACGCGCTGTTCTCCTCGGGGATTGCCTATAAGGTCTACGGGGGCTTACGATTCTTTGAGCGTCAAGAAGTCAAGCACGCCTTGGCTTATTTGCGTTTGATGGCGAATGCGGATGACGATACATCGTGGATGCGTGTGGTGAATTTTCCGCCGCGCGGCATTGGTGCACGGACTCTTGAACTGTTGGGTGATCAGGCCCGCACCTATGACACGAGCTTGGCGTCTGCTGTGGCGCGTGTGGCTGGCAAAGGCGGATCGAATCTTGCGCAGTTCGCCACCATGATCCAACGCTTGGCAGCAGAGACGCGTGATTTGCCTCTGCCAGAAATGGTTGAGCACGTGATCGATCAAAGCGGATTGATCGCGCACTATCAGCTGGACCGTGAGGGCGCGGATCGCATTGAAAACTTAAAAGAACTTGTGACTGCGGCGGCTGCGTTTGTATCGGAGGCTAACCTCGATGGGCTGCCTGCTGGCGTTGCGCTGCAAGCGCCCACGTCGGATGATGCAGGCGACGACCAAGGCGTTGATAACGACGCGGTATCGCAAGTGGCGAGCGACGCATTACGGGTTGGTTTTGACGGTTTGTCACCACTGATGGCATTCTTATCGCATGCGGCACTTGAGGCGGGTGATAACCAGGCACAAGCGGGCCAAGATGCGGTGCAGTTAATGACGGTGCACGCCGCCAAGGGACTTGAGTTTGACGCGGTCTTTATTACCGGAATTGAAGAGGGCTTGTTTCCCCACGAAAACAGCATTCTTGAGCAAGCCGGGCTGGAAGAAGAGCGACGCTTAATGTATGTGGCGATCACGCGGGCACGAGAGCGGTTGTACTTCAGCCTGGCGCAGAGTCGGATGTTGCATGGGCAAACGCGGTACGCGATGCGCTCACGATTTTTATCCGAGGTGCCCGACGAGCACTTGAAGTGGTTAACACCCAAGCAGGGTTTGAGCGATTCAGAGCCGCGCTGGAAAAGTAGCGGGGGCGGTTTCGATCCCTATGCTCGGCACACCAAGTCTAGTGTCGCAGCGGTGGCGCCGCGCAGCGTTACCAGTGGCGTGACGGTTGGGTCACAGCAGTTTCGAGTGGGACAAGGCGTGCGGCACGCGCGCTTTGGCGACGGCACGATCGTAGGCTTAGCGGGTAGTGGGATCGATGCCCAAGCGCAAATTCAGTTTAGGGATGTGGGTGCCAAGACCTTAGCGCTCGGTGTCGCCCAGCTCGATATTATTCAGAGCTGAGCTCTAGTTTCTCAAACTCTTCTTGCAAACTTAACCAGAGCTCTTCAAGTTCTGAAGCGCGTTTGGTGAGTTCTCCGTGTTTGGCGAGCGTCTCCATGCGTTCTTGTCGACGTGTGTCATGATATAAATCTGGATCGGCAATGCGTTCGTCTAGTGCACGTACTTGTAATTG
>CANFEI010000073.1 GCA_947445495.1 Alcaligenaceae bacterium | reverse complement strand
CGCCCCTGATGCTCCTCCACGATCTTACGAACAATCGCCAACCCGAGGCCAGTACCTTGCGCTTTAGTGGTGATATAGGGCTCGAAAGCTCGCTGTAAGATTTGTGCGCTGAAACCCGGACCATTGTCGTTGACGGTGAAGCGCATGCCAGACTGTTCTAGGCCTTCGCTAGGCGCGGACTCAACCCGCTGCGTTGTGACCTCAATGATTCCAGACTCTGGCTGCTCTACCAACGCATCACGCGCATTGGCCAGCAAATTATGTACGACCTGACGCAATTGCGTGGGGTCGCCGACCACCCAGGGCAAGTCTGGCTCAAGCGACACGTTGAGGTGCCAGGCATGGTGCGCATCGCGAATCATCCCTTCTACCGGGCCCCAACCATACAACCCTAACACCTCATCCACCAGCGCATTGAAATCCAATGCCACCATCACGACCGCCGGCTTACGCGCGTACTCTTTGAAGTCATCCACCATGTGTTTGAGCGACGTCACTTGATTGACGATCGTATTGGTTGCTCGCTCTAAAAGCTGTGCGTCCGCGGGCTCAAGCTTATGAGCAAGCTTCATCGCCAGGCGCTCAGCCGAAAGCTGGATGGGCGTCAACGGGTTCTTAATCTCGTGCGCCAGGCGACGCGCCACTTCCGCCCACGCCACACTGCGGCTCGCCGAGATGACATCGCTGATATCATCAAAAACGACCATGTAGCCGTTATCACTGCCATCGACCCGCAAGTGTGTCCCACGGGCCAACAGTGTCAATGTGTAGGATTCCGAGGCAACCCTCGCATCCTCCAGTGTGATTTCGAACTGCTCCTGCCAGTGCGAGCGCTCTGAACCCACAGCAGAATGCTCAGCGAACGCCTGTCTGATTCTGCGTGCAAAGTCGAGCATCCCGTCGACTGTCTCGAGCGGCCGCCCGGGTGCCGAGCGCAGATCAACCTTAAGGATCATTTGCGCACCATGGTTGAATGTCGTGAGCCGGAACTGCTCATCAAAAACTAGCACCCCCGCTGAAAGATTGGAAAGTACACTTTCCAAGTACACGTTTGAACGTTCGAGTTGCGTACGGTTGATTTCGACCATCCGCCGAGCCTCACCCAACTGTCGCGTCATCGCGTTGAAAGATCGTGTTAACTGCCCAACCTCGTCCTTGGAAGGCGGCTCAGCCAACGGGCGAAAATCTCCGACACTCACCGCCTGCGTGCCCGCAGCCAGAGCAAGCAGAGGGCTGACCAGTTTTTTAGACAAATACAACGCAATTGCAATCGCCGCGAACACCGCTAACAGCAGCGCGAGGGTTAGCGTGACTCCGAAGAGATTACGCAAGCTCTGGCGCGAGAGCGCAAGCTCTTGATAATCACGATTGCCTTTTTGTACTTCTCTCGCATTGCGCGCGATGATTTCAGACACGGGCTGCACCAATTGCAACCACCGGGTTTCGCCTGCCACGCCTAGTGCAGCGTCTAAGCGCTCGGGGGCAGCCAACGGAACAATGACACGCAATTGCAACCCAGTTTGGGTCAAGGCAGCCGTAAGATCATCACTGTCGGCCGCAGAATACCCGCGCGATACCCGCAGCTGGTTCATCACGCTTTGCGGCGGCAAGGTCGGTGTTAACGAACCGAGTTTGTCGGTAGAAAATGCAATGAGTCGCCCCGCACCACTGAACACCAGCACATCGATTGCGGCGTTCGTCTCGCGCAGTCGTGTGAGAATCGCCGCGATATCTGAATCTGGCGTGTTGTTCAATGCCGGCGCCATCGCGCGTGCACGCGCTTCAAGTTCTGCGAGCTGGGAGCTCAGCGCCGAGCGAGCCAATGCCAAACCGGACTCAAGCGCAGTGTCAACACGTACATTGAACCAGGACTCAATCGAGCGTGCCATAAACTGAATCGACACACCGTAAATTAAGACTCCCGGCAAGACACCGATCAAGGCGAATGCCAGCGCGAAGCGCGCTGTGAGGCGTGCGCCAAACTGCCCACGTCTCAATTGCGCGACAAGACGAATCGTCAGCGCGACAACCCATATGAATAATGCCAAGGCTAGTGCGCCGTTTAGCCAGAGCAATAAGTCTTGGTGGCGCGCAACGAGGGAGGCATTGCCAGTGGACCATGCCAGCAATGCGAACAGGCCAAATGCGCTGAAAACGCCAACCACAAGTGCGATGCGCAAAAGTGTGTTCATTTTGCCGCCTCCGTCCGTCTGATCGAAAAATCAAACGCTGCCCATGGGCTCGTCATGGACCAGGCGCCCCGATTGCGCGCGTCAAGCTGTAAGGGGCGCGCCATCTGGCTGGTGTCAAGCCGAACGCGTACCTTGCCCTCATGTTTAACGTCTGGCTCAAAGCGATCGACGGGTGCAATGGGCCAGCCGCGTATCTGTTTAATCACTTGCAAAGCATCCTCCTGGGAGGCAGTCGGTAAAAACAAATCTCCAGTGGCGACGCGCCATTGCTGCGTCAAGTTGTTATAGATCAAACGTCGACTGAGTGTGGTCTGCACCAGCACTTTGTCAAACCACCACCAGCGCGGAGCGTTGATTTGTACGTCGTAGGTGAAGTAAAGAGGCACGCCATGCTCTGCGACTTCAAGTACGCTGGGGCTCAGGTCGAGCGCAACGTCAAGATCCATCGTGAGTTGACCATCCTGCGGCAGCGGCTCAATACGCAAAATGCGGGCCTCGGACGCCCGTGCGACATTCAACCCTACGCAGATCACGCACAAAAGCCATGGCGCCAGTAGGCGCCAGACAAGTATCGTGTGTGTTGTGCGTAACGTCATCTCATGTGGCGTCTAAGTGCGACGCGTAAACAATGCATAAAAGAATCCGTCGTGACCGGCTGGGTGCTCGGCATCAGGACGGGACGGCAACAACTGCCCAGGCGCAGGCAATCGTTGCGCCTGCGCATGCCGCTTAGAGAATGATTCTGCCTGCATTTCGCCTTCTTGGGGAAAAATCGAGCAAGTTGCGAGCAATAATTTGCCGCCCGGTGCAACAACGCTCCAGAGTGCATCAAGGATTTCACGCTGCAATTTGGCGGTTTGCTGCACATCGCTTTCGCGCCGCAACCAACGAATATCCGGGTGACGACTGACAATGCCTGAGGCGGTGCACGGCAAATCGGCTAAGACCGCATCGAAAGGCTTTCCATCCCACCATAGGTGCGCGCGTGTGGCGCTTTCTGCAACCAACCTGACTTTCGGGCTCAGTAGCCCAAGTCGCTCTAGGTTTTGCTCCACACGCGCCATGCGGGCTGGATCCACATCTAATGCAGTCAATTCAACGTCGGCCAACTCAAGCAAGTGTGCAGTCTTGCCGCCAGGCGCCGCACAGGCGTCAAGCACTCGCATTCCATCCTGCACCGCAAGCATTGGCGCAGCGAGCTGTGCACCGGCATCCTGAACAGACCACCAACCTTGGGCATAGCCGGGCAACGTCATCACGGGCCGCGGCACGTCCAATACGATACCCGCCGCACCGAAGGCCGTCGCACCAACCTCTGCTTGAGCAAATGCCTGCAAAACAGCTTCGCGTGAGGACGCCCGGACGTTCACACGTAAAGTCAAGGGCGGATGGGCGTTGGCTGCGTCCAACAACCGCTCCCACTGCTCGGGATACGCCCGACGCAACGCATCGACCCACCAGCGCGCATGATTGAAACGAACCTCTGGCGCATCGGCAGTGTCGGCAAGCACGGTTTGCCGTTCACGCTGAAAGCGACGCAGCACAGCATTGACCAAGCCCTTAAACGAAGCCGTAGAGCGCTGCAGCTGGGTCGCCTGAACCGCCTGATCCACCAAGGTATGGGCCGTGTAGACCGGGGTCCCTGCCTCGGGCGGGCGCTCGCCAGCCCGTATTGCGGTCTCAAGTAACAGCAAACTCAAGCCGACCAAGGCGTTTAAGGTCGCATTGGGTGGCTCGCGTTCAACCAAGGTGTGACGCAACCCCATGGCTAAGCCCCAGTTACGCATCGCAAAAAAACTCAGTGCCTGCGCGGAGGGGCGTATGTTCGAGGGCAGCTCTGCGAGCGCCTCGGTCAAGGACTGACCGGACTCGACACCAGCAATTGCATTGGCTGCGGCCAACAAAGAATGGGATAAAGCAGGGGCAACGGTGTTCATAGTTGGATTGTAGGGGCTTTGCGCGCTGCTGCGGGCGTGCCGCACAAGGTAAAATCCACCTCTCTCTTACGCGGGCATTGGCCCGTCAGGCGGCACATCATGTCATCCCCAAAAGTCGGTTTTGTTAGCCTTGGCTGCCCCAAGGCACTCGTAGATTCTGAACGCATCCTCACACAATTGCGTACCGAGGGCTACCAAATTGTTCCTGACTACGACAACGCGGACGTCGTCGTCGTCAACACCTGCGGCTTTATCGATAGCGCAAAAGCCGAATCTCTTGAGGCCATTGGCGAGGCGATTGCCGAAAATGGTCGCGTGATCGTCACAGGCTGTATGGGTGTGGACGAGTCCGTCATACGCGCAGCGCATCCAAGCGTGCTGGCTGTCACTGGCCCGCAGCAATACGAGCAAGTGGTGCGTGCGGTCCACGCCGCGGCGCCTCCGAGCACCACACACGACCCGTTTACAGACCTCGTTCCCCCACAAGGCATCAAGCTCACGCCTCGCCACTACGCCTATCTGAAAATATCAGAAGGCTGTAACCATCGCTGCAGTTTTTGCATTATTCCTTCTATGCGTGGTGACCTCGTTAGTCGCCCCGTCGGTGATGTGCTTGATGAAGCGCAGCGACTGGCACAGGCGGGCGTTAAAGAGTTGCTCGTCATTTCACAAGACACCAGTGCGTATGGTGTTGACGTCAAATACAGAAGCGGCTTCTGGAATGGCAGGCCGGTTAAAACGCGCATGACCGAGCTCTGTTCAGCGCTGTCCGAATTAGATATCTGGGTCAGGCTGCATTACGTCTATCCTTACCCGAGCGTCGATGAAGTCATCCCGCTCATGGCGCAAGGCAAGATCCTCCCTTACTTGGATATTCCCTTTCAGCACGCCAGTCCACGCATCCTGAAAGCAATGAAGCGCCCCGCCTTCGAAGACAAAACACTGGCACGCATTCACCGCTGGAGGCAAGAGTGCCCAGATCTTACGTTGCGCTCGACCTTCATTGTTGGCTTTCCAGGCGAAACCGAAAGCGAGTTCCAATATTTACTCGACTGGATGTCGCAAGCGCAACTCGATCGCGTGGGTTGTTTTCAATACTCCCCCGTCAAAGGTGCGTCGGCAAATGCGTTAGCGGATCCCGTGCCTGACGAGGTCAAACAAGAGCGCTGGGATCGGTTTATGGCGCATCAACAAGCCATTTCGACCGAACGACTTGCCGCGCGCGTCGGCAAGGAAATTGAGGTGCTCATCGACGAGGTCGACGAAGACGGCGCCATCGGTCGCTCCAGTGCGGATGCGCCCGAAATCGACGGCTGTGTCTACGTTGACAGTCAGACAACGCTCAAACCTGGCGACAAAGTACGCGTGCGCGTGACGGACTCGGATGAGTACGATCTTTGGGCCGAGCACCTTTAGCCGCAACATTTCAGCACATGACACTACGCGTAGGATTTGCCGGCACGCCTGAGTTCTCGCGCCAAGCGCTGCGTGCGATTCTTGACGCCGGTTTTGTCGTGCCTCTGGTGCTGACGCAACCCGACCGACCCTCCGGCCGTGGGCTTAAGCTCACGCCCAGCGCAGTCAAACAACTTGCCCTAGAGGTCGGACTGCCCATCGCACAACCGCGAAGCTTGCGTCTGGATGGAAAGTATCCGGAAGACGCGACACAGGCATGCAACACACTCAGGGAAGCGGCGCTTGATGTGCTTGTGGTTGCGGCCTATGGGTTGATTTTGCCGAGTTGGGCGCTTAAAACGCCTCGGTCCGGTTGTGTAAACATTCACGCCAGTACGCTGCCCCGCTGGCGCGGCGCCGCCCCGATTCAGCGCGCCATCGAAGCGGGCGATACGCACACTGGCGTCACGATCATGCAGATGGACGAGGGCTTAGACACGGGTGACATGCTCTTAGAAGAACGTGTCGCCATCACAGACGCAGACACCGCCGCGTCACTGCACGACAAGCTTGCGCAAATCGGCGCATCGCTCATTGTTGCGTCGCTCAAACAGCTGGCAAGCGGTGGGCTGACACCTCGCCCCCAACCGAAGGATGGCGTGACCTACGCCGCCAAGTTAGACAAGGCCGAAGCCGCACTCGATCTGCACCTCGACGCACAAACACTTGCGCGCCGGATCCGAGCCTTTAACCCGGTCCCGGGGGCCACGCTACGCTTGCCCGGCATTGATGAGCCCGTGAAGGTTTGGCTGGCGCAGGCATTGGAGCCCACTTCCGTCGCGAGCGCTCAGCCATCAAGCGCGGTTTCAAATGGATCGGAGCCTGCTCAAGCGCGCGTGCTCTCGGCCTCAGCTCATGGCATCGACATTGACACCGGCCACGGCACGCTGCGCTTGCTAGAGCTCCAGCGTGCTGGAGGAAAACGCCAAACCGCAGCGGCGTTTATTTCTGGTTGGCCTTGGGCTCG
>CANFEI010000072.1 GCA_947445495.1 Alcaligenaceae bacterium | reverse complement strand
TTGTCGGATGGCTCTATTTTTCGGATCTGACGATCCCGTCCCGAAAAATAGTCTGCGCCCCAAAGCTTCGCGAAGGAATTTCATTTCACCAATGAAATCCGTTACGTCGCCGGGGGACGCGCGCTTTACGTAGCCTAGACCGCCCTGGGCTACATTACACGGCTGGCGCATTGAATCCCGTGAGACGATCTTCTGATTGTTGAGCGAAGACCAAATCGGGAACGAGGCGGGCGTCAATGGCTTTATTCGGCATTCATGTGGCGCTCAAACTGGGCTATCGAAGCGAGCGCATCGGCTGCGTTGACCAGTTCGTCAAAGCTTGGAATCCCAGCGGCCACCGCTGCCGCCTGGAAACTTCGCTTGCGCACCTCGCAGGCTTCTGAGCCGTCGGATCGGAGCACCAGTGCGTGATGGGTGCTGCGTCCATAGCGTTCGCGAACCCGAAGCGTTGCAGCCATCAGGTTTCCTAGAAAATCTGCGCGCTGGTCCGCCGAGCTGATGAAGACCGGCAGGTTCAGGTGGGTGACCAGTGCATCCGGCTTGGCCAGCGTAACGATCGCTTCGAGAATTTTCTCGGCCACACGTCCCTCTTCCTGTCGTAGCGTGAAGGCCGGCGCATCGACCGGGTTCACAACGGATGTGCCGGGGGGTAGATGCAGCGCATCGAGTGCTGCGATAGCTTCAGAGGCCATGGGTTCGACGGTCAAGCCACGGCGGGCGAATGCGTCGGCGGCAAGTACGCTTGTTCCTCCCCCATTGCCAAACAGCACGCACTGCTGCGTAACCCGTTCTCGCCGAGGCGTCAGGCACTGAAAAGCGAGCAAGGTATCGAGGAACTGATCAAGTGTGTCTGTGATCACGATACCGGTCTGTGCCGCAATGCCGCGCCAAAGTGCAAGCGGTGAAGCGAGTGAACCCGTGTGTGAGGCTGCGGCGTGTCGCCCCTGGTCGGTTTGTCCGCCGAGCAAGATCACCACGGGCTTTCGGCCTTTCGTACGCATCAGCACGTCGACGAAGCGACGTCCGTCGCGCACATCTTCAAGGTAGACGCCGATTGCGGCCGTGTGCTGATCTTCGAGAAAGTGGTTGATCAGATCGGCCGGGCTCAAATCGATGCTGTTGCCGAGCGTGGCCAGGCCCGAGAATCGAAGCCCCCTCTGCTTGCCTCGCAAAAGCATGTCGACCGCGAGGCCACCACTTTGCGAAACGATACCGATGGGCCCCGGCTCGCGCGAGCAATCGCCAACAAACGCAAGGCCGCCACGAGGCGAGTAGAGGCCCAGACAGTTGGGCCCCAGCAAGCGGACACCTGCACGTCGGGCTGCCTTCAGCAAATCGCGCTCGAGCGCCTTGCCTTCCTTCACTTCGCCAAAGCCGCTGGATATGATTTGAGCGAATCGAACCTGTCCGGCACAGCTATCGATCAGTGCCGGAACATGCGCGGCTGCAATCGACACATATAGATAGTCAACAGTTGAACCGATGTCCGCGATCCGCTTGACTGCCTGGAGGCCCTCGACCTCGGGGGCATTGGGGTGGATGGGTACGATACGGGAAGAGCAGCCCATGGCCCTGCACTGGCGGATGAAGTCGTTGGCCGGCGTGAAGCCCGTGGCCGATGCGCCGGCTACAGCAATAATGCTGGGTTCAAAAAGCGCATCAAGCGATGAAAGTGGCTCTGGCTGATCTTCGTCCACTTCGGGGGCGAGGGGCGGGTCATCTTGTTCAAGTATCATCCTTGCGTCGCAGGCAACTACCCCCGCTGACGAAACGATCAGGGGATTGATATCAATCTCGCTAAGATGTCCTTGTGCCTGCATCAGCAGCCCGTCCGAGCCCCCCACGGCGACTAGTGCGTCGATAAGCGCGTCAATCTTGCAGGGCGGCTGGCCGCGGGCACCTTGGAGCAGTGGCCAGCCCCGCAGTTGTTCCAGCATGCTTCGCGCATCCTTGCGGGTGATCGGACATACCCTGAACGCGGCATCGCCGAGTATCTCGATTAACACGCCGCCAAGCCCAGCCATAATGACCGGGCCAAAGCGAGGGTCGATTGTCCCGCCAATGACCATTTCAACGCCGGGTGCCGCCATCATCTCGACAAGATAGCCCTCCGGGGCGATGCCTGCGCCCGCGGCGGCGGCGCGCAACCCCTGCAGGGCTTCGCAAAGTTGCGCTTTGCCTGTGATACCTAGCCGTACACCTCCGATATCGCTCTTGTGAAGGCCGCTCGATCCGACCAGTTTCGCTACTAACGGAGCACCCAATGCCGCGCCTTGCTCGGTCAGAAGATCGATGTCGTCCGCAACGACCGATACGGGGACCGGTAAGCCAAATGCCGACAGGATTGTCTTTGCCTCAGGTTCGGTCAACGCCGAAGCCTGGCGCTGACGGGCCTGGGCGATCAACTCAATTAGTTTCGCCTTCGCGGGGTCGAGGCTCGGATCGGCGGTGATCATTTCTTCGACCCAATTCGCGCCGTGCCCTTGCGCCGGGGGGGCGATGGCGCTGGAGCGAGATGGTCCGCCAGGAAGACGCCTGCCCGCCCTGCGGCACGTGCGTAGCCATCGGCCATCTGCACCCCTTTACGCTCGTCCCGGACGCCGACGAACCGGATGTCTGTGCGCCCGTAGAGCGCATCGAAAACTTCAATGCCAGCCGAACCGATCAGTTCAAAAACATGTTGCGTGCCGTGCGCAGCCAAAGCTTCGACGACAGCGTTGCCACCTGCGCCATGATTCATATGAAGTCTCCTGTCGTATGGTTATGGGGCCGATTCAGTGGTGTCGGCAAGCTTCAGCTGGCACCCACATCAGTCCGGATATGCAACGCCTCATTGAATTCTTGTCGTTTTGTCGACAATTGTCAATTATGAATAAACCCGATGAGCCGCTTGCGCTCCAAGGGCGGGCAGGATTCCTAACGCCGCCCGACGTGCGCGCTAAGCCCGACCCCGACCCCGGCCTTAAGTGTCTTATGAAGACCGTTCTTTTCAGGCGCATTCACTTCAACACACCGCGTCCTCATCAATCGATTGGAAAGAGACCACCTTCACCCGGCTCATGGCGGCCTAAAAAGCAAGGCTAGCAATGACCAGCACTTGAGTTTATTCACACCCATCCCAACACCAAAGGAGGCAAATCAGAGATTGAGTTTGCAGTGCAATCAGCTAGACTAAAAATTCTAACTGGAATTGGACAAACATTTAACTTAGTTCAACAGCTGAACGGTTCAGGCAATAACCTTAATTGGCCTCGACGGTGAATCAGTACAACAACGTACCAGAGTGAGAAAAAGCAAATCTTTTAGTGACGTAGAAAAATGGCAGTCAAAACAAACCCAGCCATCCATAGCGTTTCCATCAGTATTAGTGCGAAGGGTCGCCACCCAGTTTTAGCCAGTTGAATGAAAGAAGTTTTCACGCCTAGCGCAGCTATGGCGATGACTAAACAAGCGCGTGACACAGTGTCAAGACCAATTTGGATTACAGACGGTACGCCGCCCATAGAATTTATGCAGACCAATGCAATGAAGACCCATAAAAACCAAGGAACTAGTGGCTGTTTATGGTTACCTGATGTACTTTCGCTGGCTTCACGCTGATACTTAAATAAAATAGACACCACCAACACTACCACTGCCAGCATGGACACGCGAAACAACTTTACGATAGTCGCATAATCGCCGGTCGCTTGGTCCAGCATATAGCCGGCACCAACTACTTGGGCAACGTCGTGGATTGTGCCGCCTAAAAAGAGACCCGCCAAATCAGCGGGCAGTTGCAGCGACGTTGCCACCAATGGATAAATGATCATTGCTAGAGTGGATAGTAACGTAACGGTCATAACCACCATTAGGGTAAAACTTTCACTTTCCTTGTTGCGTGGCAATACTGAAGCAATCGCCAAAGCCGCAGAAGCTCCACAAATGGCAACAGCCCCTCCCGATAGCACTGAGTGGGCTGGGTTCACTCCTAGCCGCCGACCGATAAGCACCCCGCAAAACAACGTGCTCACAACCGCACCTACTACAATGGCCGCCGTGCTCCAGCCCAAGCCAGCGATCTGACTGGTTGTGATGCGGGCGCCAAGCAGCCCCACGCCAAGGCGCAGTAATGTGCGCGCGCTAAACTCGATACCTGGCAAACTAGACGCTTCACGACTAAGGTAATGAACTGCCACGCCAAAAAAGAGGGCAAATAACAGCAGCAGCCCGTCGTAAAGCATGGACATCAAAGTGGCGGCCATCGCAATAACGCAAGATAAGGCCAATCCCGGAAGAAGTTGCATGAGCTTCATGAACACTACTTTCATGAAGGATTTTTATCTACCGGCTTCTTGGTAGACAATTTTTCCACCCACCATGGTGAGTTTGGAATGGATATTGGCCATCTTCGAAATTGGAACGGTGAGGTAGTCCTCGCTCAATACTGCCAAGTCGGCCAGCTTGCCTACCTCCAGCGTGCCGCGCTTGTCCTCATCATGTGCCAACCAAGCACTGCCTGATGTATACATTTTTAATGCTTGTATGCGCGTTGGA
This sequence comes from Alcaligenaceae bacterium, assembly GCA_947445495.1. The sequence continues at coordinate 2,030 of CANFEI010000072.1, read as the reverse complement.
ATTTCTTCATTGCCTCTGAGCTTGCGGCCTGATGCCGATTTCCCATCTAGCATCCATCGCAGTGCAATGAAAGGGTTGTAGTCAGCAACGCGATGCGCATCAGTGCCAGCACCAACCTTGACGCCTATTTTGAGCGCAGTGTTGATGGGAGGCATACGCTCTAGATTCTTTTCCCCATGGCGATGCAAAGCTTTGTCACCATCTAAATACATAGCGTCTTGCATGGCCCAGCCAACACCTAGGGCCTTCATGCGTTTGAATGTGGCCTCAGTACCGTTATTTAAATGTGCAATAGACCAGCGAAGTTTGGCAATGGGGAACTCTTGATTCACCTTCTCAAAAACTTCTAACAAAGAAGCCATAGACGCATCTTCATGCCAATGCTGTGTGAGCGTGTAACCATTTTGAGCGGCCCAGCGCGCCACCTCATAAAACTTGGCTTGGTCTTCTGGCGTGGCTTTGTAGTTGTTGTACATGCTGAAAGTCACGCGTTCGCCAATACCATTGAAGCGCAACATGTCATCGCCAAATTTCATGGGCAAAAGTTGCGTCAACTCCTTGAACTCCTCAAATTCTTTGTTCCGTTTTTGTGCAAAGTAACTGTAATTGACACGCACAGTCAACTTGTTATTGCGCCACACATTGAACAGAGGTGCGTATTCGGTTGGCGCCATGTTGAAGCCACCCGGATCGATCAAGCCCGTCACGCCCACGCGGTTGAGTTCGCTAAAGAATTTTTGAGTCCCAGTGACTTTGTCCTCAAAAGTCGGCTTTGGCAATTTGTCAAACAAGGGAACAATACCACCCAGAATAGCCCCCGTGTGTTTGCCATTTGCATCGAGTTGAAACTTGCCGCCACCAGGTAGATCAGACTCTGATTGGATGTTCAAAACTTTGTAGGCGGCAGGCGTTAGCATGACCCATTCATACATCCATTGCACATAAACCGGATTGTTGGGTGCGGCTTGAATGAGTTCTTCTTGCGTGGGTCGGCGTCCTTCTTTGAATTGCTCTTCAGTCCAACCACCTGCCACGATAAGCCATTCGCCCGGTTGAGCTTGCGCTGCTGCTTGTTTGAGCTTGCCCAGAGCCGCATCGATGGAGGTGAGGCCAAACCAATGAACCTCTTTGCTATAACTGAGCGCGGCTCGGATGGCATGGATATGCGAGTCAATCAGACCAGGAATAACTGTTTTACCCTTTAGATCAATGACTTGCGTGTTGGGGCCTTGCCAAGATTTCATGTCAGTTGACTTGCCCAGAGCCACAATCTTTCCGTCTCGAATGGCCATGGCCTGAAAGATGTTTTCTTTTTCATTTGCGCTGATGATCTTGCCCTGGGTCAGGATGGTTTCTGCGGGTTGCGCTAAAGCTGTTGCTGCGCTGATGACACCAATGGTCAACAGGCTGATCGAATTGAGTTTCATGATGGTTCTTCTGAGTCAATAACAGACTGACTATCCCTGTTTGATACTTGTCGCTCTATAGGAATAACCCTTGTCTATTGTTGTGCAGAATTGAAATCTGTTTTGAATCTAGATGCTAGTGGCGTCTGGTTCGACAAAAAATTGCATTTGCTTTGCAATCCTCGTGCAATAACAACGAGCTAAGGGTCGCTCACATGCTCGTTGAGAGAAAGAAAACAGTCCAGAAAAGAAAAAAACACAGAATAAATCAGTGCTTATTTATGTGGCTCCTCGACCTGGGCTTGAACCAGGGACCTACGGGTTAACAGAAAACAGTTTCTTCAAACTATGCTTGATTTATGCGGTTTGCAAGCCATAAAACTTTGATGTGCAATTGAATCTTCCCTGATCTTTTAACAAAGCGTCCATTGCTGGACGCTTGGGTTGCTCTAGACAAGAAGCGGGTGTCCAGATTCTGTAAATCTAGGTCATCTGTGCAAGGGCATATTTCAGTGTCAATAAGTACTTGACAGTGTCAATTGAGTGTTTACAATGAATCGCAATGATCATCTCGTTTAAACACAAAGGCCTAGAAATCTTCTTTACAAAAGGTAGCCTTAAAAG
>CANFEI010000071.1 GCA_947445495.1 Alcaligenaceae bacterium | reverse complement strand
TCACCGTACTCGAAGTTTTAGTTCAGCAACACACCAAATCAATCGATCGTCTTGATCGTTCAATTACTGATCTGCGATCTGATATGGATCGTAGATTATCTGAAGTTAATCGCACACAGCAAGATTTTCGTGCTGACGTCGATCGCAAATTCGTCTGGGTAATTGGCATGCAGTTTACGAGCTTGATCGCAGTCCTTGGTGCGATCGCAAAGCTTGCAAACTTGTTCTAGCCTCACAAGACAAAAAAAATAGCTCCCGAAGGAGCTATTATTAATTCAGCAGCGCTTGATTTTTACATTACCCGACTACGGTATTCGCCGGTGCGTGTGTCGATTTCAATTTTGTCACCGATAGCGCAAAAAAGTGGCACTGGCAACTCATGCCCTGTATTGATCCTGGCGGGTTTCATTACCTTGCCTGAGGTGTCACCGCGCACAGCTGGCTCGGTGTAGATAATTTCACGAACAACCATCGTAGGTAACTCAACAGAAATCGCGCGGCCGTCATAGAATACCGCCTCAACAGGCATGCCTTCTTCGAGATAGTTCAGGGTGTCGCCCATACTGTCTGACTCGATCTCGTATTGATTGAAGTCGGCGTCCATAAACACATACATGGGATCTGCAAAGTAAGAGTAGGTGCACTCTTTGCGATCAAGCACAACGACATCGTACTTTTCGTCGGCTTTGGAAACGGTTTCACTGCCAGAACCAGTCAGCAGATTTTTAAATTTGAGTTTAACGACCGAGGCGTTGCGGCCCGATTTACTGTATTCGGCGCGCTGCACGACGACGGCATCTTTGCCAACCATCACGACGTTGCCTACGCGCAGCTCTTGTGCGGTTTTCATGCTTAAAAACTCCGGTAACTTTGGGTCTCCGGGACTCAATTGCCGGAGCGGTTTTGTAAAAAAGCCCTCTATTTTAGCCTGTTCGAGGCTGAACTGCTGTAGTTCGATGTTAATGCCCGTATTTTGTTCGACAAAAGAGGTCTAGCGAATGCGCTAAGTCGGGGTTTTGAGCGAGGTCCGCCGCAATGTGTCTGGCTTCTTGCGCCCAAATGCTCAAGCAGCCTGGCTCCAATAAGGGCCCCCATGTGCATGGGTCAGCTTTCGCGGTGTCTTCACTGTTCCAAGTTCGGATGTGGGACTTGACGGAGTCCGCTAGTGCGGTACGAGCCAGCCAGGCATCGAGTTTGATCAAGTGGGTATCTTCGGTTTGCGGATAAATATGCCAGATACACGGCTTGGCAGCCCATAACCCTCTGACAAACGAGTCTTCACCGCGCACGATGTTGAGATCAGCTGTCCAAAGCGTTTGGTCGTATTCTGTCTGGGACGTGAACGGTATCCGTGCCACATGGAGATTGCCGTGCTGGCCGTTGGGGATGCTGCTGGCGACGCTTTGTGGAATCAGCATTAGGGTTGGGGTCTTGTTGTCTGTCAATTGCTTAAAGAACGCCTGCAGCGGCGCTTGCGAATAACAGAAAATTGAGATCAGTCGACCTGACTGCCATGCTTGCATGCCCTTAGGCGACACACCGAGGGACTTGATCCAGTGAGCCTGTCGGTCAGGATCCGCTTGCCAAGTATCCCGTGCGGCTAGCAGTCCGGACTCTTTAATTAAGCCCCCCGTTTTTGCGGTGAAGCCAGGGAAAAAGAAATTTGCATGTAAGCCGTCTGAGCGCAGGGAGGGGAGCGCGTGACAACCTTCTACCCACGCTTCTGCACTCAGATATTCAAGGTTAATCCACAGCGTCTTGCCAGGCAGCATGCGCGCTTGAAAGCTTGGAGGGAGTGCACAAGAAAAGCTGGCGATCACTATTGGATGCGGTGTGAGATCAATGACGGGGTTAGACCAGTGCACGATCTCAATATCGTCAACCATTTGTATGCTGCGTGAGAGGTCTACGTTAGCATTCAGTTTTTTTAAGCTTTCGAGTGTATCGACCCAAAGCCGAATCGACCAGCCGCACTCGCGTTGTAGCTGACGTGCCAGCCGCCAGGTGACGCCAATATCACCGTAGTTATCGACGACGCGGCAAAAAATATCCGCGTGCATCGCTAGTGAAAGTGCGCAGGCGCCGTTTCGGCGTCTTCGGGTAGCTCGGCGTGGACCATTTCACCGGCGGGGTTTGGGAAGTGCGGTGCGCCACAGTCTTCACAAAAATCAGGCGGTAGCGTGCCAGGCAGCCGGCGAATATCCGTGACACCGCACTCTTTGAGTAAGGCCGCGATCTCATCGACCGTATCAATCGGTGTCGGTTCGCAATCGAGCAGAGGCTGATCCTCTTCTTTGCCGTACAAGGGCCAAAGACAGCCGTAGACCACCTCATTCTGATTCTTTTGTGTGAAGCCAATGCGGTATTCATCGATGCGCTGCTCGCCGCATCCAGCAACCACTGCGCGCAGTTGGCTAGGCTCGATATTCAGTGCTGAACCAAGCCACGAGACCGCCGCTTTGACTGAGAGAGGGCGTACACGTCGATCGGCTTCACGATTGCTGACGTAATAGGCGTCTGGGACGAGTATTTCAAAACCACAGCCTGCCAAGAGTTCCGCAAAAAGAGGTTGTGTGGCATTGCCCCAGTTTTCAAGGCATTTGACGCGACCCTCACCAAGCTCGCCCGGCTCCTCCTGCCAACGAAATAGAGGTTGTCCCTCTGGGATCGCGACGGCCGCCACCAGATAACGTGTATCCGCAAGCATGTTGAAGGCGTCAGGTTCGGTATTCAACTTGGGAAGCGCGCCGGGTAGATCAAGCGCTTGGGCGCCGAGTTTGAGTAACCATTCCCATGTTTCACAAAAGCTACGAGGCATTTGATCGAGGCTTGCGAGCCTGGGCATGATTGCAAGCTGAGTGTTTGCTGCAAGCACATGGGCCTGTAAATGACTTCGGATGTCGGTGATGGTGCCGATGGGTATATCGCAAGCCGGGATGCTGTAACGCGTCCAGGCGACGATTGGCGCGACGATCAGCAGCACGTCATAGCGCGCACCGTCTTTCTCAATCACACACGACTCGGAGAGTGTTTCAGCCTGCTCGATTAATACTTCATACCCACCAAGATTAGTTTTCGAGAGATGGTCGAGCGCGGAGTCGATGACAGAATCGTTGCCTGCCCGCATCAGCTTGTTCAGGATCGCGCCAAGTTCGCTTTCCCAGTATTGGTCCTCTACGCGGCTGCCGGAGTTGTGTAAGGCTAGGGCAAGCGAAACCAAGCGGGTCGCATCGCGATTCAGGCGGGTAGAGGAGGTTGTTGAGCGGGCGCGAGCCATATCGGGAAAGAACAATCAGAAAGAACGCTAGTGTAACGAACAATGGCGTTTCGCCGCGGTCAAGCTGCTTTGTACCGGGCAGAATAAAAAACACCCGTCAGGCGCACGAGGCACAAGACGGGTGTGGTGGTGCCACCGCGGGCAGTGATTACACTGCGTCGGCGACATCCTTGTAGTCAGGGATTTGATCAAAGTTGAGATATTTATAGATCTCTTTGCTGCTTTCTTTGATCACGCCCATGTCCGCCATGTACTCTTGCTTGGTCGGTATACGACCAAGTTTCGAGCAGATGGCGGCCAACTCAGCCGAGCCAAGGTAAACATTGGCGTTCTTGCCCAGACGATTCGGGAAGTTGCGCGTGCTGGTTGACATGACGGTTGCGCCTTCACGCACTTGTGCTTGGTTGCCCATGCACAAGGAGCATCCTGGCATTTCGGTACGAGCCCCTGCCACGCCAAATACGCCGTAGTGGCCTTCTTCGGTCAGTTGTGTCTCATCCATCTTGGTGGGTGGGGCAATCCACAACTTAACTGGCATATCGCGCTGGCCTTCGAGCAACTTGGAAGCGGCGCGGAAATGGCCGATGTTCGTCATGCAACTGCCGATGAATACTTCATCAATCTTGGCACCAGCGACTTCGGACAAGAATTTCACGTCGTCAGGATCGTTCGGGCAAGCAACGATTGGCTCATGAATGTCAGCGAGATCGATCTCGATCACGGCAGCGTATTCAGCGTCAGCGTCCGGCTGAAGCAACTGGGGGTTGGCCAGCCATGCTTGCATTGCCTCAATACGACGACGGATGCTGCGCTCGTCGTCGTAGCCGTTTGCAATCATCCACTTGAGCATCACGATGTTGCTGTTGATGTATTCGATGACGGGCTCTTTATTCAAGCGAACCGTGCATCCCGCTGAGGAGCGCTCAGCCGACGCGTCTGACAATTCAAAAGCCTGTTCGGCTTTGAGATCTGGCAGACCTTCAATTTCCAGGATACGACCGGAGAAAATGTTCTTTTTATTTTGCTTTTCGACAGTGAGCAAGCCCGCTTTGATGGCATATAAGGGAATGGCGCTGACCAAGTCACGCAGTGTGACGCCGGGCTGCATGTTGCCTTTGAAACGCACCAAGACAGACTCTGGCATATCCAGAGGCATCACCCCAGTCGCGGCTGCAAATGCCACGAGGCCCGAGCCTGCGGGAAAGCTGATGCCAATCGGGAAACGTGTGTGCGAATCACCGCCTGTGCCGACTGTGTCAGGCAAGAGCATGCGATTGAGCCAAGAGTGAATCACGCCGTCACCGGGACGCAGCGAAATACCGCCACGGTTGCTCATAAACTGAGGCAGGGTGTGCTGCGTTTTGACGTCGACGGGTTTGGGATAAGCGGCAGTGTGGCAGAACGACTGCATCACCAGATCTGCAGAGAAGCCCAAGCAAGCGAGGTCTTTGAGTTCGTCGCGGGTCATCGGACCGGTTGTATCTTGGCTGCCAACCGACGTCATCAATGGTTCGCAGTATGCGCCTGGGCGCACGCCTTGACCTTCCGCCAGCCCACAGGCACGACCAACCATTTTCTGTGCAAGGGTGAAGCCTTTCTTGCTTTCAGCGGGCTTGGTCGGCAAGCGAAAGAGCGTGGAAGGAGGTAAACCAAGTGCCTCGCGCGCCTTGCTAGTCAGTCCACGGCCGACGATCAGTGGAATACGACCCCCTGCACGAACCTCGTCGAACAGCACATCAGACTTGACTTCAAACTTGGAGATGACCTTGCCATCTTTCAGTGCTTGGCCTTCGTAGGGGCGCAGTTCAACCACGTCGCCCATGTTCATGCTCGAGACATCCAGTTCGATTGGCAGAGCGCCTGCGTCTTCCATCGTGTTGTAGAAGATCGGTGCAATCTTATTGCCTAAACAAACTCCACCAAAACGTTTGTTTGGAACGAAAGGAATGTCTTCGCCGGTAAACCAAAGCACCGAGTTTGTGGCTGATTTGCGCGATGAACCCGTACCTACAACGTCTCCAACGTAGGCGACGAGGTGGCCCTTCTTCTTTAAATCGTTGATGAACTTGATGGGCCCGATTTTGCCGGGCTCTTGAGGCTCAATCCCAGGACGTGGGTTTTTGAGCATCGCCAATGCGTGCAGAGGAATATCTGGACGGCTCCAGGCATCAGGAGCGGGCGAGAGATCGTCGGTGTTTGTTTCGCCTGTCACTTTGAGAATCGTGACGGTCAAGCTCTTTGGAACTTCTGGACGGCTGGTGAACCATTCGGCATCAGCCCAGCTTTGCATCACAGCTTTCGCGTTTACATTGCCTTTGACTGCTTTTTCTTTGACGTCATGAAACGCATCAAACATCAGCAATGTTTTCTTCAGGCCTTCTGCCGCGATCTTGCCCACTTCGGCGTCGTCGAGCAGTTCGACCATTGGGCCGATGTTGTAGCCGCCTAGCATCGTGCCCAATAACTCCGTGGCCTTTGCGCGGGAAATGAGTGAGCATTTTTCTTTTCCGCTTGCCACGGCAGCAAGATAGGCTGCCTTGACTTTAGCCGCCTCATCCACGCCCGCAGGTACGCGGTACGTAATGAGTTCAACCAGAGCTTCGCCTTGACCTGCTGGAGGTGATTGCAGCAGTGCAATCAAGTCTGCCGTTTGCTGTGGCGTTAAGGGAAGGGGAGGAATGCCGAGGGCTGCGCGTTCGGCAACATGTTGGCGATAGGCTTCGAGCATGGGGGCGCCTTTGAAGTGAAGAAAATTGGTAAATAGAATTGTAGAGTGAAGTCGAGCGACGAGCAAGTGTCTTATATCTTATATAAGACTTAAATTAAAGCATTTCTTTGTTTATACAGGTTGAGATCCGCTTTAGCCCACTAGGCTTGCATATTCAGGATGACGTTGAATGTAAACGGCGGCATAACTGCAGCGCGGTACGACTCGCCATCCGTGTTGTTTGGCGTGTTCTAGTGCAACGCGCGTGATTTCGCCCGCTAAACCGCGCCCACCCAAGGCCTCAGGAACTCCGGTGTGCGTGATCGTCATTGTGCCGTTGGTCAAGGCATAGTCGAGTACGCAACGATGGCCTTCGATCAGCAGAAAAAAACGGCTCGCGGCAGCGTCGTGTTCAATGTCAACCATTATCTAGTACCCAAAATTAGTGTTCCCCAGAGCGTCACCATCGAGAGGAGTCCAATGATACAGCCGCCCCAAAGCCCAACGATTGGCCACCGTACGCTCATTGGAATTTCTTTGGGATCGACGTGCGAGAGCAACTGATTGGCATTTTTAGCGAACCAAAGATTCGTGCGCGAAAATAATGTGC
>CANFEI010000070.1 GCA_947445495.1 Alcaligenaceae bacterium | reverse complement strand
GGTCTGCCTATCCGGCGGCAAGGATTCGTATGGCATGCTCGATATTCTGATGAACTTGCGTCAACGCGCGCCGATCGATTTTGAGATCATTGCAGTCAATCTAGATCAGAAACAGCCTGGCTTTCCGCCTGAGATTCTTCCTGCTTACTTGAAAAAACTTGACATCCCGTTTCACATTGAAACGCGCGACACCTATTCAATTGTTAAACGTCTTATCCCCGAAGGCAAAACAACCTGCTCTCTGTGTTCGCGTCTGCGTCGAGGCATTCTCTACCGTGTGGCAACAGAGTTGGGAGCAACCAAGATCGCGCTCGGCCATCATCGCGACGACATCCTTGCAACGTTTTTCTTAAACATGTTTTACGGCGCAAAGCTTAAGGCGATGCCGCCTAAGCTTGTATCGGATGATGGACGACACACGGTGATCCGTCCGCTTTCCTACATCACCGAGGCTGATCTCATCGCCTATGCACAACTCAAGCAATTTCCAATCATTCCCTGCAATCTCTGTGGCTCCCAGGAGAACCTCAAGCGTAAAGAGATCGGCGAAATGCTTGCGCAGTGGGACAAGAAGGATCCCGGTCGCGCGTGGAATAGTTTTAAAGCGCTAGCCAACATCGCGCCCTCTCACTTAATGGACACGACTCTCTTTGATTTTATGGGGTTAAAACCTAACGGCATTGCAGATCCCGAAGGAGATACGGCCTTTGACGCCTCCGAGCTATCAACACACAGCACGGTGAACAGCTGCGAATCAAACCCCGTCGGTACCCGCCCAGCGTGGGCCATTCACGTCGATACCGACCATCTCAAGAATACGTGACACGGTGTGATCCACCATTTCCTCGATAGACTTTGGTCGGTGATAGAACGCAGGGAGTGGCGGAAACACAATACCGCCCATCTCGGTAATCGATGTCATATTGCGCAGGTGCGCCAAATTAAAAGGCGTTTCTCGCACAACCATCACTAACTTGCGCCGCTCTTTTAGTGTCACATCCGCCGCACGAGTGATCAGATTATCTGACAATCCTATCGCAACCGCAGCGAGGGTTCGCATCGAGCAAGGCACAACCACCATGCCAGCCGTTTCAAATGCTCCACTCGCAATGGTGGCGCCTACGTCGCGAATACTGTGCACCTTGTCAGCCAATGCATACACATCGTGACGACCAATATCAAGCTCATGCTTAATATTTAATACGCCCGAGGCCGACACGATCAAATGTGTCTCAACGTCAGGCGCAGTGGCACGCAAGGTTTGCATCATACGAATCGCGTAGAGCGAACCGGTTGCCCCCGTGACCCCGATGACGAGTCGACGTTTACTCACTCAGTCGCGCCCGCTTGTACTAGTGCGGTTTTCAGTTCCCCACTGGTGTTCATTTCACCCATGATGTCCGAGCCGCCGATAAACTCACCGCCGACATACAACTGAGGGATCGTGGGCCACTGCGAAAAGGTTTTGATAGCGCTTCGCACTTCCTCGTCCTCAAGCACATTGACTGTGACGAGTTTGGTGACGCCATTGCTTTTCAAAATCTCAATCGCGCGTCCAGAAAACCCGCACTGAGGAGACTGAGCGGTTCCTTTCATGAACAGTACTACGGGGTTATTGGTTACGGTTTCACGTATAAATGTTTGCACGTCGCTCATGATGACCCTAAAAATAAAATAGTTTGTTTAGAAAATGGCTATAAAAATAGACAAGGAAATAAGTAGACTAATAAAACAATTATATGTTCCGCAACGTTCCGCCGGTGGCTCTAGGCAAGCCCGCCAAATCAGGAAACGTCTGCACATGTTGAAATCCAGCGGTTTCAAGCATAGCAGCCACCTCTGCGCCTTGTTCAAACCCGTGCTCCAGCCAAAGAAACCCTCTCGGGACCAGGTGGGCAGTTGCTCCTGCGGCGATGATCCTCAAGGCGCTCAGTCCATCGGCATCCTCAGTAAGCGCTTGTCTTGGCTCAAACCGCAGATCGCCCTGTGTTAAGTGCACGTCGCTAAGTGCAATATACGGAGGGTTTGAGACGATCACGTCAAATTGCCCTTCCGACGGTAGGGCTTCATACCAATTGCCTTGCCAAAACTGAACCCGAGCTCTTTGAGCGTGGGCATTGCGTTGCGCGACCGAGAGCGCCGCCGCACTTTGATCGGAAGCAACCACCATGGCATCCGGTCTAGCAAGCGCAACGCTGATCGCCACTGCACCACTGCCGGTACCTAAATCAAGCACTCTTGGCTGAGGCATGCCGAGACACGATTTCAGCACAAGCTCTACTAGCAACTCTGTTTCAGGTCGCGGAATCAATACATCGGGGGATACTTCAAACCGGTGCCCCATGAACTCACGCACGCCGACTAGGTATGCCATCGGCGTTCCTTGGCGCCTTTGCGCTGCCAGCGTCAAAAACGATGCGGCCTGCTCTGGAGTGATGGGGTCCGTGTCATGTGCAAGCAACCATTCGCGCGATTTCTCTAAGACGTGCTCGAGCAACATCCGAGCTTCGAGCTTGGGGAGACCGCACATTTGCGCGAGCGACTGCGCCGTCTGCATTATGTGTCGTCACCCAAGGCGGCAAGGAGCTCGGCTTGGTGCTCAGCGATCAGCGCACCCGTTACATCGCTCAGATCGCCTTCCATAATCGCACCTAACTTATAGAGCGTGAGATTAATTCGATGATCAGTCAGCCGACCTTGCGGAAAGTTATAGGTACGTATGCGCTCAGATCGATCGCCCGTGCCCACTAAGCTTTTACGCGTTGCCGCCTCTTTGTCGTGACGCTCTCGTTGCACCTTATCCTTCAAGCGCGCAGCTAGCACTTGCATCGCCTTATCTTTGTTTCGGTGCTGCGAACGGTCGTCCTGACACTCCACCACCAAGCCAGTCGGCAAGTGTGTAATGCGTACGGCAGAATCCGTTTTGTTGATGTGTTGCCCACCTGCACCGCTCGCACGAAATGTGTCAATGCGCAGCTCACTCGGATTAATCACAATTTCTGTTGCAGCGTCCGCCTCGGGCATCACTGCCACCGTACACGCGGAGGTGTGAATCCGACCCTGCGCCTCTGTTGCGGGCACGCGCTGCACGCGATGGGCCCCAGACTCAAACTTTAAACGTCCATAGGCGCCGTCTCCATCAAGACGCACAATCACTTCCTTGTAGCCCCCGAGCTCTGAAGGGCTTTCAGACATCAGCTCAACTTTCCAACCCTGCTGTTCAGCATAACGGGTATACATTCGCAACAGATCCCCCGAGAACAATGCGCTCTCATCCCCACCCGTACCCGCTCGAATTTCTAAAAATACGCTTCGTCCATCGTCAGGGTCTCGCGGCAAGAGCTGTAACTGCAACGCATCACCCAGCTTTTCGATACGGGCTTTGCAATCTTCAATCTCATCTAGCGCCATCGCCTTCATTTCAGGATCTTCAAGCATTTCGCGCGCACCAGCCAAATCCGACTCGGCGGACTCGAACGCCTCAAACGCCTTGACGACGGGCTCAAGCTCCGAACGCTCACGCGACAATTTTCGAAACTGATTCATGTCGTTAGCCGCATCGGGCTCTGCCAGCATGGCATCAAGCTCGACCAATCTGCGGGACAAATGCTCTAAGCGAGAGCGCATTGACGGTTTCATAAATATTGTTTGACAGTTTTATTTAGAGGGCTCGCACACACAGGTGCGACTCAGGACGCGAGAGGACGACTAAGACAGCGTCGCTAACGCCGATCCGTACCTGAGGGGAACAATCTAGGCAACCAATGCAACAATTCTTGGCGCTCCGTTGCGTCGCTTTGATTCAGCGCGGTCATCGTGCCGTGCAAGTATTTTTGGGTCAGTCCGTGCGCTAGTTGCTCAAGGACAGCATCGGGCGATTCACCTTTGGCCAGTAGGCGTCTGGCACGTTCGAGCTCTAGCGTTTGAATCGATTGCGCGGTCGTCTGTAAATCACGGATGACCGGCACATTGGCTCTTACCTGCATCCAGTGCATAAAGTTTCGCACCCGTGCGTCGATGATTGCCTCTGCCTGAACCACGGCAGCGCGTCGAGCATCTGTACCGCTTTGTACCACCGCGCCTAAATCGTCGACAGAGTACAAATAGATATCATCTAGCTGTGCCACCTCGGGTTCGATATCGCGCGGTACTGCCAAGTCCACCATGACCATCGGCTTGCGCTTGCGCTGACGCGTTGCACGCTCGACCATTCCCAAGCCAAGCAAAGGCAACGTACTGGCCGTACAAGACACCACCACATCAAACTGCGCCAACCGGTCTGGCAAATCAGCCAAACGCATCGTCCCAGCTGAAAATCGATTCGCCAGATTTTCAGCGCGCTCAAGGGTGCGATTCGCCACAACGATCGAGCCAGGCTGTCGCGCTGCGAAATGGGTGGCGCACAACTCGATCATTTCGCCCGCACCGATGAACAACACCTTGCATTGCGCCAGATCGCCAAACACACGTTCAGCCAAACGAACCGCCGCAGCGGCCATTGACACCGACTGCGCACCGATGGCCGTGGTGGACCGCACTTCCTTTGCGACAGAGAAGGTGCGTTGAAATAATTGATGCAATAACGCACCCAAAGCACCCGCTTCTTCCGCGGCGCGCACAGCGTCTTTCATTTGACCCAATATCTGGGGCTCACCTAGCACCATCGAATCCAGCCCGCTCGCGACCCTAAACGCATGACGCACAGCCTCATCGCGACCATGCAAATACATGTGCGGCTCGAGCGCTCCCGCTTCAATTTGATTGAACTCTGCCAGCCAGCTAGGCAAACGCTCTGCAACATGCGGCTCGGCCGCACAGTAGAGCTCTGTGCGATTACAGGTCGATAGGATCGCGGCTTCTTTGACCGCACCCCCAAACGCCTCGCGTAGTGCATTGAGCGCCGGGCGCACAAGATCTTCAGGCAGCGATACGCGCTCGCGCACCGAAACCGGAGCTGAGACATGGTTTAAACCCAACGCGAGTACGCTTACCGACATAAATGCTGTGGCTGAGAATTAATTAGGGGCCAGATCGTAATCAATATGTCATTATAGAGCTCAGAGGAGGAGTCCCCATGCGTTTACACCTAAAAATCCTTACAACGGCTGTGCTATTCGTGAGCCAATTTCTCATCAATAGCGCTAGTCACGCTCAAGATAACTACCCTAACAAGCCCATTCGTATTGTCGTGGCCTACCCTGCGGCTGGCTCGACCGATGTGATTGCTCGTCTGTTTGGACAAGAGCTGAGCGCCAAGCTCGGCCAACCCGTCGTCATCGACAACAAGGCAGGTGCCGGCACACTCATCGGCACAGAATTTGTCATCCGCGCCGCTCCCGATGGCTACACACTGTTGATGGGCACCCCAGCAACAGTCATTACACCCCTGCTGCACAAAACACCGACCTACGATGCGATCAAGGACTTGCAACCGATCAGCCTCGCCACCACGCAACCGATGGGTGTATTGATCTCAAACAAATTAGGCGTCAGCTCCATTCAAGAACTGGTCAAGTACGCACAAGCCCACCCAGGCAAAGTCAATTTTGCGTCATCTGGTAACGGCTCAGCCCAGCACCTCGCCGCCGAAGCGTTGAATGACTCGGCAAAGATCAACATGCTGCACATCCCCTACAAGGGCGCGGGCACGGCCATCAACGACCTAGTCTCCGGCCGCATCGACGTGATGATCACTTCGCTAGCAGGCAATATGATGGACTACGTGTCTGAGGGGCGTATCAAGTTGATCGCAACGACAGGCCCCGAGCGCAGTAGTTTCTTGCCTAAAACTCCTACTGTGACCGAAGGCGGCGTACCTAATTTTGGTATCCGTGTGTGGACGGCACTGTTTGCCCCGGCCAACACACCTCCAGCAGTCATAGCCAAGCTTAATCAAGCGATGGAAGCGATCAAGAAGGATGGGGCTGTACAAAAGAAGATCGAAAGCCAAGCCATGGACGTTACGATTGGGTCTCCTGAGGAAGTCAGTAATATGCTCTCGGCAGAGCGCGATTTCTATGGTGCGATTCTGAAGCGGACCAATGCCAAGTTAGACTGAGCGGGCCTAGGCAAATTGGTGTATGATTTCGCCCTCTAGATGGCCCGGTAGCTCAGTCGGTAGAGCAGAGGATTGAAAATCCTTGTGTCGGTGGTTCGATTCCGCCCCGGGCCACCAAGAATCTCAATAGCCCACTTGCTGGGCTATTTTCTTCTCGGGCTTGGCAGGGTTGGGCACCATGGATTAGGATATCCTCAGGATGAGATGCATTTTAAAGGGATAAATTGAGTTCAAGGCAATTGTGAGTAGGGTATTCCACAGTAGTTTGAATTTGGAATGATAGAAAAATCATTTTTTCTAGGTCGGTATCCGTAGTCATCGGGCTAAAAATAAAACAGGATTAATGAAGAGGTGGGGTTGAACTATAGATGAAAGGCCAACAGAAAGAGTTTGTTTCAGTATTTTGAGCGCCTCAGAAAGTTAAGTAATGAGTCTTTAGCTTTAAAGGAGAAAGTCAAATGTCTACAGTAGAACAATTCTTAGACTTGAATTCGCGAAAAGTATGGAGTTTGAGACCAGAAAATCGAGTAATAGACTCACTATT
>CANFEI010000069.1 GCA_947445495.1 Alcaligenaceae bacterium | reverse complement strand
ACAGTGCATCCTTGTCCGTTACACGTTGCACGCTGATCACATCAGACAATTCACGCACCAAAAAAATCGCGGAATGTTTGAGAGAAAATTGAATCTGCCGCCATGCCGACTCCCACCACGCTTGTCCGGCGTGAGTAGACTCCGCTGGACTAGGTTTGACCGGGGCCGAGGCGACAGCGGGCTGCGATACCCCGTTCCGCTCTCTGGCGGACATCAGCCCTGGCACCGTGGCATCCGGAACAAGTAAGGGTGCACGGCCCAAGAGGTTCGTCAATTGCTCGAGTTTGGCAGACACACCGGGGATATCGACGGTGGCGACCCCACGCAATCGATCCAAATCCGCACTGATCGCACGCTGCAGTGAGGCAAAGCGCGGACGATCCGCACGCACCAACATCGACAACCCGTGTTCAAGTGCCAAGATTGCATTGTTGACGTTTCCGGAGACGCGCAGTTGCTGACCCGCAACAGTTAGTAGCCGTTCCACATCATTCGCGAGCATCGAGTCTTCCATGCCCCGATTAAAGTTTTGCCAAAGTTGTTCAAGCGCGGCGAACTGACTCTGCGCATCACGCAACGCGGCTTCCGCCTGTTGGATACGCACTTGTTGCGCGTCGAGCACGACAAGCGCCTGTTTTACGTCGCGGCGGCCATCGTCAGCCTGGTTTTTTAACGCTAGGACTTGTGCACCAATTTGCTTGGTCGCCGTCTCAAAACGCCGCTGAGCGAACCACGCACCTGCCGCCGCCACCACCGCTAGCAATAAGAAAATGATCGCCAAGGTGGTTGCTAACGACAACCCGGTCGACTGACGACGGCCGCGAGCCGCAGCCGAAGCCGGTTGGTTCGTAGCGGTCGAGGCGCCGGACGGCGTTGCGGGAGATACGGTAGGCGAGATGTCAGTCATGGGAATATTGTAGTCGCAAGCCGTATAAAACAGTCATTTACGCAAGGCTATCGCTACGTGTCCGAACCGCGAATCTGATCAAAACACAACACAATGTCGATGTCCTCTGGCTGGCAAAGGTGCGTCCGACAGGTGCCAGGCTCCACCTCGAGTGCTGACGCAAGCGCCTGAACCAAGCGCTCATGGGTCAGCACAAACTGCCCCGAACGAAACCAATCCACTAGTCCAATCCTTTGAAGCTGCTGTGTGACGGCCGTTATTCCATGGGCACTGGTGAGCAACCAGGCTGCCTGCACTGACGCGTCAGCCCACTGCTTGAACTTCGCCACCGTTTCCTCGGACCATTCGGCGTAAACCCGCTCATAGGCCTGATGCGTCGATACCTCAACACCTGCTTGATTGAGCTTGTCTGAAAGCCAGTCTCGTCCGTCTTGTCCGCGAACGATCAAAACTTTGCGCACAGGCGTTTTCAACGCTTGCAACAACGGCCAAAGCGCTTCTGAATCTCTGGCACTCTCAGCATTCGGATACAGAATGTTGGCGACCGCGGCGCACGCACGCCTGATGGCCTGCGCGGTAGCCGGTCCCATGCAACCCACACGAACACTCTCGGGCCAACTGAACGCTGGTCCGAGCTGAGCGAAGTAAGCATTGACGGCCGCTCTACTGACAAACACCACCAAATCGTAGGATGCCGGATCAGGAAGTGCCTGAGTACTTAGAACTGGGCAAGAGTGAATCTTAAGGGCTGGGCACTCGTGAACGGCCCATCCTCGACGGATCAGTGCATGCATCACATCGACGTTGCGTCCCGCAGGACGCGTCAATACAGCAACCTGTGGAGCCCCGGTCATTGCTGGAGCGACCTCAAGGGGAGACCGCCAAACTATCTAATATGACCCCAGCGCCTTGATCCAGAAGTTCTTGGGCCACACGCTGCCCAATGCCTTCAGCCTGCGCGCTTGGTCCCGTCGCCTGCGCTCGATAAACAGTCTGCCCATCTGGCATCGCCACAAGCGCGCGGATGGATACCGTCTGGCCTTGCACCTCAGCGTAGGCGGCTAACGGCACCTGACACGAACCACCCAGCGCACGAGAGACCGCACGCTCAGCCATTGCACAGACAGTCGTCTGAGGACAGGCCAGTGGCGCGAGAAGCTCTAGCAAATCCGAACGCGTGTGCATGATCTCAATGCCGAGTGCGCCTTGCCCTGCGGCAGGAAGCGAATCAGAGACCGACATACGCTCGCGAATGCGATGCCCAAGCTCGAGGCGCTCAAGTCCGGCCGCAGCGAGAATGATTGCTGCGTACTGACCTGAATCGAGCTTACCAAGGCGCGTGTCGAGATTGCCACGCAAGGGCTCAATCAAAAGTGTTGGGAATCGAGCACGCAACTGTGCTTCGCGCCGCAAACTCGATGTACCGACCACTGAACCGGCTGGCAACTCTGCGAGAGATGCGTACGCATTTGACACAAACGCATCGCGACAATCGGCTCGCGCCAACACCGTCGACAATACGAACGGAGCCGCAATATCTACAGGCACATCCTTCAGGGAGTGGACAGCTAAATCGGCTCGTCCATCAAGCAAAGCATTCTCGAGCTCTTTAATGAAAAGCCCTTTGCCGCCAACCTTCGCCAAACTGCGATCTAGGATTTCGTCGCCTCGGGTGCTGAGTTTGAGCAACTCAACCTGAGTATCTGGATACAACACAAGCAAACGGGCTTGAACGTGCTCCGCTTGCCAGAGTGCAAGTCGACTGGCACGCGTCGCGATAACGAGTTTACGGGCTGCCAAGTTCGTTGCTCTTAGCGCAAGTAGTTCAGGCCAATCGTCAAAACAATGCCGATCAACGCCAACAACATTAAGCCTTGCAGAATAGTGCGACTACTTTGAGCGGGTTTGGGCGAGTTCATGTTGCGTCCGATAGGTTGTAACCGTCAAATGAGCTAAACAACATCGCAAACGGCAAGATCACTCCGCTCACTATGTTGATCGCACACGCGCCATCGCGTCTGCGCTTACTTCAGTACTAATTTAAGAAGCTTACCCATTTCTGATGGGTTTTTCGTCGTACGAATTCCGCAAGCGTCCATGATTTCAAGCTTAGCATCTGCAGTGTCTGCGCCGCCAGAAATCAACGCGCCTGCGTGTCCCATACGCTTACCTGCCGGAGCGGTGACACCAGCGATGAAGCCGACCATTGGCTTCTTCATATTGTCCTTGGCCCACAGCGCAGCGTTGACCTCATCAGGGCCACCGATCTCGCCAATCATGATCACCGCATCCGTTTCGGGATCGTCGTTAAAGAGCTTAAGCACATCAATATGCTCGAGTCCGTTGATCGGGTCGCCGCCGATACCGACAGCGCTAGATTGACCCAGACCAAGCTCGGTGACTTGTGCCACAGCTTCGTACGTCAACGTGCCGGAACGACTCACGATACCCACGCGACCTTTGCGATGAATATGACCGGGCATGATGCCAATCTTAATTTCGTCGGGGGTGATCAAGCCAGGGCAGTTTGGCCCAAGCAACAAGGTCTTGCTCTTGCGCTCAGCCATACGGTGTTTGATTTCAAGCAGATCCCGCACCGGAATGCCTTCGGTAATACAAATTACGAGATCTAACTCTGCTTCGATACCTTCCCAGATCGCCGCAGCAGCTCCTGCTGGTGGCACATAAATCACCGAAACGTTTGCGCCTGTTTGCGCCTTAGCGTCTTTCACTGAGGAAAATATCGGTATGCCTTCAAAGTTCTCGCCGGCTTTTGTAGGATGCACACCTGCAACAAATGCTGCCTGGCCGTTCGCATACGCACGCGAAGTGCGCGTGTGAAACTGGCCTGTTTTACCAGTAATACCTTGGGTGATAACTTTTGTATCTTTATTAATTAGGATCGACATAGTGGAATCCGTGACAAATTATTTGGCGGCTGCGACAACGCGAGTGGCGGCATCCGCCATCGTATCTGCGCTGATGATAGGGAGGCCTGACTCGACCAACATTTTCTTGCCCAGTTCTTCATTGGTGCCCTTCATGCGTACAACCAAAGGCACACTGAGATTGACCGCCTTGCAAGCAGTGATTACGCCTTGAGCGATCACATCGCAACGCATGATGCCACCAAAAATGTTAACCAAAATCGCTTTGGTCCCCTTGTTTGCCAACATGATTTTGAACGCTTCCGTCACACGCTCTGCTGTGGCGCTGCCACCCACATCGAGAAAGTTTGCGGGCTCGCCACCAAACAGCTTGATGGTATCCATCGTGGCCATCGCTAATCCAGCACCGTTGACCAAGCAGCCAATATTGCCATCAAGTTGAATGTAAGCGAGCTCATGTTTGCTCGCCTCGATTTCAGCGGGATCCTCTTCATCCAAGTCGCGATAAGCAACGATCTCTGGGTGTCGGAATAATGCGTTACTGTCAAAGTTAAATTTTGCATCCAAGGCAATGATGCCACCCGAGCCCGTCAAAATAAGCGGATTGATCTCTGCCAAGGAAGCATCGGTATCCCAATAGGCTTTGTAGAGTTTCTGAAACTCAGCCGCAGCCTTACCGACAGACGCCTCTGGTACGCCAATGCCACGCGCAAGTGTGTTCGCCTCCGCATCTGTTAAGCCAACACCTGGGTTCACAAATACCTTCAAAATCTTTTCTGGATGGTGCTCAGCAACTTCTTCGATATCCATGCCGCCTTCGCTGGACGCCATCACACAGACCCGTTGTGTGCCCCGATCTGTGACGATACCCACGTAATACTCTTTCTTGATATCTGCACCCTCTTCGATTAGCAAGCGACGCACTTTTTGCCCTTGAGGACTGGTTTGGTGCGTAATCAGCTGCATACCGAGAATCTCGGAGGAGATCTTGCGGACTTCATCGATAGAGCGAGCGAGTTTGACCCCTCCCCCTTTTCCACGACCACCCGCATGAATCTGGGCTTTGACGACCCAAACGGGCCCCCCAAGCTTTTGCGCAGCGTTCACGGCTTCATCGACGCTAAATACAGGGATACCTTTAGGGACAATAACGCCAAACTGTCTTAGCAACTCTTTGCCTTGATACTCATGGATTTTCATGGGATTGCTTTCCGTCTAAATAAACTAAATACGATTTCTGACCATCTAAAAGCTATGCACCACGGCCTAGGTTGAAGCCTGTGTTTTTTCTGCTACATACCACTGGGGATAATGCTCTTTTGTGACAACGCCATCAAGTCGCCATGCATGGCAGCCACCCAACTGGAATGGCTTTCGCCCTGCGTTCTCGGCTTCTGAGCGCTTCATCCCTGACATACTTTGTACCGCAGCGGTGGGTAATACCGATGCCAGCTCGGTCATGTGCGTGCACCCCGCCGTTCGGCCAAAGCGCTCCTTGACCTGCTGTCTAAAGCTCTTGAGCAAATTTAACCCCACCAAATCCTGATAGGCCGAGGTCACGGATGTACACGGCTCGCCGAAGGGCGACGCATCGTACATGGCAAAGGCTTGCTTGATTTCATAGCTCGTATCAATCGTGATACGAATATGCATGTGGTGGAACGGTTTGCGGGCCGGCTGTTCGGTTCCGTTACGCTTCACGTATGAGTAAGACTTGTCGTCGATAAGCTCCGCTTCGAGATCCCATAAGCCATCTTCGCGTTCAAACGAATGCACTTGAATCGAGCGATTGTGCATCGGCTTGCGGGGATAGTCTGGCTTTGGCAGGGGCATACGAGCTTAGTGTATCTTTTGACACAATGCAGCAAAGTCACGGAGTATAGCGCAGAGGATGGGCCACGAGCTACAGATCCGACGGCTCCCAACCACCTAAGACCGTGCGGATCACACCGCTAGAAAACCCACGCGAAAGTAAAAACCTACTCTGACGAGCATATTCTGCAGCGTTATCGGACTGCGGGAGATTGGCAAATTTTTTTTGCCAGACTCCGCGAGCACGCTCGAGCTCAGTTAACTTAAGTTGTTCTTGAACCTTAGCCACCTCTGGCGCCGATACACCGCGTTGACGAAGGTCTTGGCCAATCCTCGCCGTGCCGTGCAGACTAGCCTTGCGATGCACCCAACCTTGGGTGTAACGCTCATCGGATTGCCAGCCGTTTTTTGAGAGCTCGTCTAGGACGCCACAGAGTTCTTCGGCTGACTCAGCAAAGGGCGCTAACTTTCTCTCTAATTCGAACCGACTATGCTCGCGCCTGGACAGCAACCCAACAGCCCGGGCCTTGAGGGAAAGACCCGGACGTGGCTTAGATGTCATCCTCGCTGTCGGGCTCGGTAGCCGCTAATTTTGTTGCCTTGCTCGGGCTGGCTTTTGCTGCGGCAGCAGGCGCAGAACCAACCGTCGGAGCGCGGGGTACAACGCCTAGTTTTTCCCGTACCCGATTTTCAATGTCGATGGCCATGGCGGGATGCTCTCGCAAATACTCACGCACGTTATCCTTGCCCTGACCAATACGCTCACCGCTGTAGCTGAACCAGGCACCCGCTTTGTCGACGATACCGGCAGTCACGCCAAGATCAATGATTTCACCTTCACGTGAGATACCCGCGCCATACATGATGTCAAATTCGGCCTGTTTGAACGGCGGCGCAATTTTATTCTTCACGACTTTGACGCGTGTTTCGTTACCTACGACTTCATCGCCCTTTTTAATTGCGCCAATGCGTCGGATGTCGAGGCGAACTGAGGCGTAGAACTTCAAGGCATTTCCACCCGTCGTCGTCTCT
>CANFEI010000068.1 GCA_947445495.1 Alcaligenaceae bacterium | reverse complement strand
TACATCATCCCCCACAAGCCAATCTGACCATACGCCCACTGCAGGTTCTTCTTAGGCAGGCGTGAACTCCACGTCCCTTGGATTGCAGCGACCGCAGCACTCAAATCTGTGCGCGCCAGACGCGCGAGGCCCATTGCGACAACCTCAGCACGCATGCCAGATACCGCGCCTGTTTGCACAGAGAGCCACTTCGCAGGCCCAGCCATCATCGCATCGTAGGCGCTTAAGTCCGTAGGTTCAAAAATGTAAGCGGCAAATTTTCTGGCATCTGTCGTCTTGTTATCTTCCAACGCATCCTGCAAATAGGGAAGCAAGTCCTCGTTGCTCAGCACACGATCTGCGACGAGCTGATCAAACAATTTCCAGCAGGCCGGCGCGGGGGCAAAGACTTTGGTCGCCTCAAGGACCGTGGCGCGTCGCCCAGTCATATGGCTCGCCTCGAGCTGCGCACAGGATACGTTGCTACTGCCTTGGCGCACTGCGCCGAGCGCACGTACGGTACCGAAGTCGCCCTGACGTGCGGCCATCAGAATCCAGTCCGTGCGCAGACGATCTGCCAGGTAAGCGCCTTTGTGTTTTTCCAAGAAGCTCTCAATCTCCTCGCGCGCACCCACCGCGTTATACGACCAGACTCTGGTACGTACGGTCCAATACTCGGGATAAATCGCCAAAATATCGCCGCGCGCCTTAGGCACAAAGCTTGAGAGTTGTGCAAACTGTTTATTGTTGAGCGCTTGGCGGGCTGCCGCGACCGCTTGCGCGGCGGAGGTGGATTCTGGGTCTGCAATAGTCCCTGAGCTTGCCACCGGCGCAGCGCTTATTGGTCTGCTGGGTTTGGCAGGAGTGCTTGGGCTTGACGCTTGCGGAGCAGCGATCGGCGTCGCAGTGCGGGGCGTTGACTGAGGCGCTGCGCCCGTGGTGCCACTTTGCGCTGCGGTCGTGGCACCACTTGTCCCAGTAACCGGCACAAGCGTTCCGTCCGACTTCAAAATAAATTGCTCAGTCGATGAGCCGGCAGATGCAGCCGGCTGCGCGTGAGCTTGCGAAGAGATCAGCACACAGCCGAGAACAACTGCCACAAGAGTCTTCATATTCTGGTATCTTTGTCGAATAGTCATAAACGGTTTATCAATACACATTTGGCGATCAACGCTCCTATATGTTGAAGAATAACGCAGACACGCTCAGGATGCGCCTTCGCGAGCTTCGTAAGACGATTCCGCTTGATCAGCGTCAACGGCACAGCAACCTGCTTTGCGCGCAGGTCCGCTACTGGTTTAGCCAGCGCGGCGAGCCCACCTTGCGGGGTCGAGTCGTTGCGGGATTTTGGCCGCTGGCTGACGAGCCTGATATTCGTCCCCTACTGGTTTGGTTGCACGAGCAAGGCGTCCATGTTGCACTGCCCGCGGTCGTTGGCCCGACAATGCCGCTAGAGTTTCATCGCTGGATGCCGAGCGACAGCCTAAGCGAAGGCGCCTTTGGGGTGCTTGAGCCCGCACGCAACCGACCGCTCATTCCTGATGTTGTACTCGTGCCAACCCTTGGTTTTGGGCCGCGCGCCGAGCGTCTTGGCTATGGCGGTGGCTACTACGATCGAAGTCTCGCCAAACTGATGCAAGACAATCGATTCCTTGTCACCCTCGGAATAGCCTGGAATGAGGCACAAATACCCGAGACCCCTGGCTTTGAGGCTGCAGCCCACGATTTTGTGCTGCATGCGATCGCTACCCCGACTGGCTGGGTGCCAAAAGCACCGCTCTGAACGATTTCGACGCTCCCGGACAATTGAACCTATCTTTGAGCCACCTCATGGGATACAGGGGCAATGTGCAGTCGCTTTGACCGTATCAAGCTAAAATTACGTTTAGATATACAACGACTGGAGCACGATATGACCTTCTCAAAAACACTTCGCGGCTTAATGCTTGCCGCCGGTTTGATCTCGACAGCCCTTACTGGCGCCTCAATGGCACAGACCTTTCCGACTAAGCCAGTTTCGCTGGTTGTGCCGTTTGCCGCAGGCGGCCCGACCGACATCCTGGCTCGGACAATCGCTGCGTCCATGACTAAAGATCTTGGCCAAACGGTTGTAATTGAAAACCGTGCGGGTGCTGGCGGCACGATCGCATCTGCCTTCGTTGCCAAGGCACCCGCTGATGGCTACACGCTATTGATCCATCACAACGGGATGGCCACAGCGCCCACGCTCTACCGCAAGCTGCCTTTCAATGCACTGACCGACTTCACCTACGTGGGTCTCGTTGCTGACGTGCCCATGACTCTGCTTGGCCGCAAAGACCTGCCACCAAACAACATGGCCGAGTTCATTGCTTATGCCAAAGCGCAAGGCAATAAGCTCAACCTGGCAAACGCTGGCCTAGGGGCCGTGTCGCAACTGTGTGGCACCCTCTTGCAGCAAGCGTTGGGCGTAGGCTTCACCGCAATTCCCTACTCCGGAACAGGCCCCGCGATGATTGCGCTGCTAGGCGGCCAGCTCGACGTGTTGTGCGATCAAACTACACAAACTCTTGCGCAAATCAAAGCTAAAACTGTCAAGCTCTACGGCGTGACATCCGCCGAGCGTCTGTCGTATCTGCCAGATACACCAACCTTGCGTGAAGGCGGCCTCAAGGATTTCGAAATCGTGGTTTGGCATGGCATCTATGGGCCAAAGAATATCCCAGCCCCAGTCGCCGCACGCTTGAACCAATCGCTTAAGGCAGCACTGAAGGATCCGGCCGTGATTGCTAAAGCAGCCGACCTGGGTGCAGTCATCGTCCCCGAAGCCAAGCAAACTCCTGAAGCCTTACAGGCATGGGTAAAAGACGAAATCAATAAATGGGCGCCATTGCTCAAGGCTGCCGGTCAGTACGCTGACTAAGCCCTTTGAACGGATCTGCCCCTTCGGCAATCCGTTTAAACAGTCCTAACAAAAAAGGGGCCTCTATACGAGGCCCCTTTTTTATTGCTTGCTTACTTGCTTGATTACAGCGACTTCCGGCCGGACCTATCCTTGCAAACCACGCCAGATCGCCAAGGTGGCCTCTGCATTGTTCAGAGTATAGAAGTGCAAACCCGGGACACCGTTGTCGAGCAAGGTCTCGCACAGGTCGGTTACCACCTCTGCGCCAAATGCACGAATCGACTCTTTATCGTCACCCATCCCCGCCAAACGAAGACGAATCCAGCGCGGCACTTCCGCGCCACACATTTCTGAGAAGCGCATTAACTGTGTGTAATTGGTGATCGGCATGATGCCAGGCACGATCGGGATATCGATCCCCTTAGCTTGCACGCGATCAACGAAATCAAAGTATGCGTCGGCATTAAAAAAGTATTGCGTGATCGCACTATCTGCACCGGCGCGCACTTTGCGTACAAAGTGCATCAAGTCCTGCTCAGGACTCACTGCCTGTGGATGCATTTCTGGATAAGCAGCGACTTCGATATGAAACCAGTCACCCGTCTCTTTACGGATAAATTCGACAAGATCGTTAGCATGGCGCAACGCACCGGCGGCATCCGCCCCCATGCCTGAGGGCATGTCGCCGCGTAGGGCGACGATGCGGTTGACACCCTCCTGTCGGTAACGCTGCAACAACGCGCGCAGATCATCATGCGACGCGCCGATACATGACAAATGCGGTGCCGCATCACACCCTAAATCGCGCATCGTCCGTACCGTGTCGAGCGTGCCTTCGCGTGTCGATCCGCCTGCACCGAACGTCACGCTGACGTAGTGCGGCTGAATCACCAACATCTGTTTCGCACCCTCAATCAGACGCTGCTGCGCAGCCGCGTCACGAGGGGGGAAAAACTCCAGGCTGAACGCCTGGTTATTTTGAGTGGTCATTTATTAATCAAATTCGATAAGAAGCCTGAGATCAGGCTGTAGAGAATCGCACCGCCCGCGGCCCACCAGAAACCATTGACTTGAAACCCTTTGAGGATGGAACCGGCAAACCAGAACATCAATACGTTCAAGACAAGTAAGAACAGCCCGAGGGTAACAATGGTGATTGGCAATGTCAGCAGAATCAGGACGGGTTTAACCAAACTATTGATTAAACCCAACACCAAAGCCGCGAGCATGGCAGAGCCAAAACTCGCAACAACGATGCCTGGCAATACATAGGCTACGACAAGCAGTGCGACAGCGTTCAATATCCAGACTAACAATAATGTCATCATTTCAATCTCCCGTAAGCACTGCTCACGGGTGTTTGTCTGAACATCCGACTCACACCCGTTAACGACGCAACATCAATAGCGGTATGCGTCGCCCTTGAAAGGACCTTCTTGCTTCACGCTAATGTATGCCGCTTGCTGTGGGGTCAGTGACGTTAGGTTGGCGCCAATTTTCTTGAGGTGCAAACGCGCAACTTTTTCGTCGAGGTGCTTAGGCAACACATAAACCTGACCCGATTTGTACTGCTCGTTACGGCTAAACAATTCGATTTGTGCGATCGTCTGGTTCGTAAACGAAGACGACATCACAAACGAAGGGTGACCCGTACCGCAGCCCAAATTCACCAGACGACCCTTCGCCAACAAGATGATGCGCTTGCCGTCCGGGAAAATCACGTGATCGACCTGTGGCTTGATCTCTTCCCACTGAAGATTTTCAATGCCAACCACATCGATTTCATTATCGAAGTGACCGATGTTGCAAACGATGGCCTGATCTTTCATGCGGTCCATGTGTGCACGTGTAATCACGTTGTAGTTACCCGTCGCTGTTACGAAAATATCCGCTTTGTCAGCTGCTTCTTCCATGGTGACGACTTTGAAGCCTTCCATCGCGGCTTGCAGGGCGCAGATTGGATCGATTTCTGTGACCAATACTTGCGCACGCAAAGCGGCTAGCGCTTGAGCTGAACCCTTGCCCACATCGCCATAACCCGCCACCACGGCAATCTTGCCAGCAATCATTACGTCCGTTGCGCGCTTAATCGCGTCAACCAAGGACTCACGGCAGCCGTACAAGTTATCAAACTTTGACTTGGTAACCGAATCGTTGACGTTAATGGCCGCAAAGGCGAGTTCGCCTTTTTTGGACATTTGATACAAACGCAACACACCCGTCGTGGTCTCTTCTGTCACGCCTTTGATCTGTGCCAGACGTGTGGAGTACCACTTTGGATCTTTCTTAATCTGCGCCTTGATGGCTTCAAACAAGACGACTTCTTCTTCCGAGCCGGGATTGTTCAGCACGGAAAGATCCGATTCCGCTTTTGTTCCCAGATGCAGCAACAACGTGGCGTCGCCACCGTCATCCAGAATCATGTTGGCTTGCTTGTCGCCTGGCCATTCAAAAATCTTGTGGGTGTATTCCCAATACTCAACCAAGCTCTCGCCTTTTTTAGCGAAAACCGGTGTCCCCGTTGCGGCGATCGCTGCAGCAGCGTGGTCTTGGGTCGAGAAGATGTTGCACGAAGCCCAACGCACTTCGGCGCCAAGCACTTGTAGCGTTTCGATCAGCACGGCCGTTTGAATGGTCATGTGCAGGCTGCCTGTAATACGGGCGCCTTTGAGCGGCTTGGTCTTGGCGAACTCTTCGCGTGTGGCCATCAGGCCAGGCATTTCAGTTTCAGCGATCTGGATTTCGCGACGGCCAAAATCGGCGAGACCGATATCGGCGACGATGTAATCAGCAAATTTTTCTTTCACAGCATTCATGGCTAAGTAGGCTCCGGTAGGCCTGCTCGCAACGCAATGGGGGCTATATTGATACGGCACCACCACAAACGCTGCTAAGACAGGATTGGGTGAGCGCCGTTAAGGTCGGGTTTGCCGACGGTAACGTGGAAGCTTTTGAGCCTGGCGGAATATCGGGACAACCAACACCGTTCCGTCGCAACGCTCCTCAAAAGCATGGCTATTGTAGCCCGTTTAAGGGCCTTTTGCAGGGTTTACCCACCTAGTAGTGCGCACCGCGCACCAAAGACCCCGAGATATTTAAGCGATTAGGCTGCCGATTACGCCATCGCTCGGGCCGGTGATCACGCTTTGGGCGGTTGGTGCAAGGCCACGATGTCATCGGCTGGATTGCCATGAAAGGGATAGCGCTCTCGCACTTGCGGATCGTGCCCAGGAATGATGTGCTGGAACGAGGCGGCCGCCGCACGCAACGTGTCGTAACCCGCCAACATCTCTCCAATATGAAACACAATCGGAAAGGGGGACGGCTTTTCCATGTTGTCGTAATAGTGGCTGGCGTCCGAGGCCAACACTACCCAGCCGCGCGCCGTGTGCACACGCAAGGACTGCAGTCCCTTGGTGTGTCCGCCGATTTTTATCAATTCGATCCCGGGGGCAAGCTCTTGACGACCATCATGGAACACCACGCGATTCGCGTATAAGCGACGGATTAGCGAGACCACGTCCTCAATATCATAGGCATGACGGAACAACCCGTGGCACATATGGCGACCGCAGGCGTAGTCCACCTCACCGTCTTGAACATGGAACCGCGCATTAGGCAATAAATCGATATTGCCTGCATGGTCGTAATGCAGGTGTGTCAGCACGACATCTTGAATGTCTTCTGGCGCGATCCCCAGCAAGGACAGCGACTCAATCGGACAGCGCAAGAGCGTACGCCCCCTTTCTTTGGCTTGGCGCGCGCTAAAACCCGTATCC
>CANFEI010000067.1 GCA_947445495.1 Alcaligenaceae bacterium | reverse complement strand
TTGCACGCAGATCTTCTACTACGAAGCGATTGTGTACGATTTCATGACGCACATAAATTGGAGCGCCGTGTAGTTCAAGCGCACGCTCGACGATGTCGATTGCACGATCTACGCCCGCACAAAATCCGCGTGGTTGCGCCAATATAATTTCTGCACCGTGACTGGGCAAACTAGTGAGATCGATCGTAGAAGAACGCGCCATCACAACACTCCTAGCAAATCAATATCGACACGCAACGTCACACCAGCCAGCGGATGATTGAAATCAAATAGCGCGCTGTCTTGATCAATTTCTTTCAACACGCCAGAGTAGCGTCCGCCATTTGGTGCTGCGAACTCAACCATATCGCCAGGATCGAAGCTTGCATCTTCGCCGGCATGCTGATTAAGCATGGCGCGCGATACGCGCTGGATGAGCTCGGGATTGCGGTCGCCGTAGGCAGCAGAAGGTTCTAGCTCATAGCTAAAGCAATCACCCTCGGGCCTACCGATAAGAGGTTGCTCCATTCCGGGCGACCACTGGCCCATACCGAGTTGCAACGTTGCAGGTCGGCCATCAAACGTATCCATGAAAGTCGAGCCCTTGCCCGGACCACTTTCAAGCACGATACGGTAGTGCAAGGTCAGGTAGGAGTCCGCACGGACAACGGGAGGCGTGGTTTGGTTCTGGTCAGTCAAAATCTGTCACCGTAGAGAGCTTGGCAAAACACCTATTTTAGAGCTTACGAGATGACCTTGCGCGAACAACTTTTACCGGATCAACGACCGCGTGAGCGATTAATGCAACATGGCGCACACATACTGACCGATGCAGAGCTCCTCGCCCTCATTCTTGGCACAGGGACTCGAGGACTGAGCGCACTTAGCCTCGCCCAACACCTTGTCCAACACTTCGGCGGGCTGCGACCACTTCTCGGGGCCGACACAGAAGACCTTAGAGGAATAGTGGGATTGGGGAACGCCCGCATTTGCCAGCTCACTGCAATTCTTGAACTGGCAAGGCGCGCAATTGTCGAAGATTTAAAGCAAGGATGTTCTCTCAAACATCGTCCGCAAATTCATGCCTACTGCACAGCACTACTCAGCAATTGCCGAATTGAGCGCTGCGTAGCCTTATTGCTAGATAATCAGCACCGACTAATCCATTCAACCGAAATATCCAGAGGTACCTTGACCGAAACCACCATCTACCCGCGTGAACTAGTCAAAATTGGACTGATGCACCACGCGGCGGCGATCATCTTGGCCCACAATCATCCGTCGGGGCTCGCGCAAGCAAGTGCTGCCGACATTGCTCTCACTAGACACTTGAAACACTCACTCTCTGTGGTGGATATCGCACTGCTCGACCACCTCGTGATCGCGGCGAATCAAGTGGTGTCAATCGCAGAACTCGGTCACCTTTAACGGCCGCAGCGGTCAGCGCTTAAACAGAGCTAGCAACTGACGAAGGCTGGCTTACACGCGCTCAAAAATCGCGGCAATACCTTGCCCGCCACCTATACACATCGTCACGAGCGCATAACGGCCGCCGGTGCGATGCAATTCATAAATTGCTTTGGTGGTGACAATCGCGCCTGTCGCACCGATCGGATGCCCCAACGAAATACCGCTGCCATTAGGATTCAAACGTGCAGAATCCAGCTTGAGCTCTTTAGCGACCGCGCAGGCTTGTGCGGCAAAGGCTTCATTGGCCTCAATGACATCCATTTGATCGACCGTCAAACCGGCACGCTTCATCACCGCTTGGGTAGCGGGCACAGGGCCAATACCCATGATGCTGGGATCAACACCTGCGTGTGCATAGGCGACCAACCGCGCCATCGGTTTGGCACCGCTGGATTTAAGCGCCTCACCGCTCATCATCAAGACCGCTGCAGCGCCATCGTTGATGCCTGAGGCGTTGCCGGCGGTCACCGTACCGTTTTCTTTCACAAACACGGCACGCAAGGCAGCGAGCCCTTCTATAGAAACATCTCGCCGCGGATGCTCGTCGACCTTGAACTCTACCTCGCCTTTACGCGTCTTGATGACGACCGGCACGATTTGATCGTTAAAGCGCCCTTCGTCCTGCGCTTTCGCCGCACGGCGATGTGATTCAACCGCAAGCGCGTCTTGATCAGCACGAGAAATGCCAAACTGCTTCGCTACGTTTTCTGCCGTCACGCCCATATGCATGCGACTGAAGGGGTCGGTAAGCGCGCCCACCATCATGTCCGAAATGGTTGTATCGCCCATGCGCGAGCCAAAACGCTGCGTCTGTGACAAGTAACCACCCCGGCTCATGGCTTCAGCACCACCGCCGATTGCCATGTCGGTATCGCCCAACAAAATCGACTGAGCACTCGAGATAATCGCTTGCAAGCCTGAGCCGCACAGACGGTTGACGTTAAACGCCGCGCAGCTTTGCGGCAACCCCGCGTTTAAGGCGACAACACGCGACAAATACATGTCACGGGGCTCAGTGTGCACAACATGACCAAACGCCAGATGCCCCACGGCTGACCCATCCACACCTGAGCGCTGTAAAACCGCCTTCACAACGGTCGCTCCGAGATCGATGGGCGCCACATCTTTGAGACCTCCCCCAAAATCACCAATCGCGGTTCTGGCTGCTGCGGTAATAAATACTTCACGCATTGCGTGCTCCTTTAATGTCAGACGGTTAGCATTCTGAAGGCCGAAGCTTTACGTCACTCTGAAAAATGGGCGTATTATTGAAACAACTCGGATTAAACCAAGCCGTCCTCAGCACCCTGATCCGTAAGCATAACCTGCCCGAGCACCACGAATCCCCATGAGCATCCCTTACTCGATCCTAGACTTATCGCCCATTCCACAAGGTTTCACTGCGACCGACGCCTTGAATAACTCCCGCGACTTGGCGCAACACGCCGAAAAATGGGGCTTTTCACGCTACTGGATGGCCGAGCACCACAACATGACTGGCAACGCGAGCTCGGCCACAGCAGTCGCGCTTTGTTACGTCGCGGCCGGGACCTCGACCATTCGGATTGGATCCGGCGGAATCATGCTGCCCAATCACGCCCCCTTGGTGATCGCCGAGCAATTCGGTACGCTCGCCTCATTGTTTCCTGGACGTATTGAGCTTGGCTTAGGCCGGGCACCGGGTACAGATCAAATGACTGCGCGTGCCCTGCGCCGGGACCTTCAAAGCTCGTCGGATCAATTTCCACAGGACGTGCAAGAGCTGCAGTTTTACTTTGACGACGTGCAACCAGGCCAGGCAGTGAAGGCTATTCCTGGTGCGGGGCTGCATGTGCCCATCTGGATTTTGGGTTCAAGCACCTACGGAGCACAAGTGGCTGCGCATTTCGGCTTACCTTATGCGTTCGCCTCGCATTTCGCGCCCGAGGCCCTGATGCAAGCGCTGCACGCCTACAAGACCTTATTTAAACCATCCTCACAACAGGCGAAACCGCATGCAGGTGTTGGTGTCAACATCGTTGCCGCCGATACGGATGAAGAAGCACATTACTTGTTCACCACACACCAACAGCATGCCACACGTATGCGACGCAATACGCGTGGGCAACTCCCACCACCTATTGACGACATTGAGACCTTTTGGACACCCTACGAAAAAGTTTCTGTCTCTGAACAGTTATCTTGCTCCGTGGTGGGCTCACCGGAAACTGTCCGGCGTGGACTGCAAGCGTTGGTCGAAAAAACTGGCGCTGATGAGCTCATCATGGCCGGGCAGATTTTTGATCACAAGGCACGCCTGAGGTCCTTTGAAATCGCAGCACAAGCCGCACGCGAGGTACACATCCCGACGGCACTTGCTGCTTGAAGCTGGCTGCGGTGGGGCTACCAGGCTGGTTGCTTTTGATGGGCGCGCTCACGGCGATTGGCCCGATCTCTATCGACATGTATCTGCCGGCCTTCCCGGAAATCGCTCGCGGACTTTCGACAACGAGCAATGAGGTCGAGCGCACCCTCGCCGCGTACTTAATCGGGATGGCGAGCGCGCAACTTGTGTATGGCCCGCTGGCCGATCGCTTTGGTCGCAAACCGCCACTCTATGGCGCGCTAGTGCTGTATATCGTGGCATCGGCCGCCTGCGCCTGGGCACCGAGCGTGGAATTTCTAACCCTCAGTCGCATTGCCCAAGCCATGGGTGGCGCAGCCGGCATGGTGATCTCACGCGCCGTGGTGCGCGACCACTACAACACCCAAGAGGCCGCGCGCGCGCTGTCGATGTTGATGTTGATCATGGGAGTGGCCCCCATTCTGGCGCCAATCGTAGGCTCGCATGTGCTGGCGCTTGTTGGGTGGCGGGGGATTTTTGTTGTGATCACTCTGATCGGCGTGGTGTTGCTGATCACGGTCTGGAAAGTCATGGCCGAGAGTCTACCGCCCCAAAACAAAATAATGCTTAGCTGGGGCAATATTTTCCGGACTTACACGGGCTTGCTGCGCCATAAACGCTTTGCCGCGTTTGCCTTGTCAGGCGGGATGGGCTCGGCCACACTCTTTGGCTATATTGCCGCCTCACCGAGGCTGTTTATTGAGCATTTTGGCGTGTCTCCCCAAACATATGGTCTGCTCTTTGGCGTCAACGCCCTCAGCTTAATTATGGGCTCGCAGGTTAGCGCCCGCTTACTTCGGCATCATCGCCCTGAAAAACTACTGCCTTGGGCACTCGCCTTAATGATGTCCGCTGGAGTCGTTGCGCTTGTGCTCAGCCTGCTTGGGGTGGCCACCCTCCCCGTCATCATGGGCTGCATGATGTGCTTTATGTTCAGCCAAGGCTTTGTCGGACCAAACTCTGCAGCGATGGCACTATCAGACCAAGGGCGCCAGTTAGGCTCCGCCTCTGCAATGATGGGGACGATCACAATCTCTTGTGGCGCCTTGGCCGGAATGACAGTCAGCCTGCTCACGACCCCGGGCCCCTTACCTTTGGCGCTTATCATGGGGTGCTGCACCTCTATGGCATGCCTGCTTGGAGCCATTGCCCGCAAAACCAGCAGGGCGGTTTGATTTAAACCTCGGTTTCGTATTAGAATGACAGACTTGATGTAAAAATCTGAACGAAAAAACCTGAACGCTACGTTCAAACAAACAATAGGTGTAGCCATGGCACGTGTATGCCAAGTGACCGGAAAAAAGCCCATGGTGGGCAACAATGTTTCTCACGCTAACAACAAAACCAAGCGTCGTTTTCTGCCAAACCTGCAGTCGCGTCGTTTCTGGGTTGAGAGCGAAAACCGTTGGATACGTCTGCGCGTCACCACGAACGCGATCCGCACAATCGACAAGAATGGCATCGACGCCGTTCTGGTTGACCTTCGCGCGCGCGGCGAAGTCGCTTAAAGGAGGCCATCATGGCAAAAGGTGCACGCGAAAAAATCAAACTTGAGTCCAGCGCTGGAACAGGTCATTTCTACACAACCACAAAAAACAAGCGCAACATGCCTGAGAAAATGCTGATCAAGAAGTTTGATCCAGTCGCCCGCAAGCACGTTGACTACAAAGAAACCAAGCTCAAGTAAGTCTAGCCTGTGTTCCGGTTTCTGCTCCAACAGCCTCGCTTAGCGAGGCTGTTTGCTTTTATGCCTGCTGCTTGTGAACCAAGCACTGCGCGCTCACTAGGGAACAAAGAGCGTACCGCCCTATAATGTCAAGATAGATTGACGTATTGTGCGTCTCACCTCTTTTTGGCTGTATTCATGCAGGAACGCTACCAACCTAACGCCGTCGAAGCGGCTGCCCACGCTAACTGGGACTCTCGTGACGCCTACCTCGTTACCGAGAACGCAAAAAATGCTTCGGGAGAGCCCAAGCCCAAGTTTTACGCTTGCTCAATGCTGCCCTATCCTAGCGGCAAGTTGCACATGGGTCACGTGCGCAACTACACCATCAATGACATGATGGCGCGGCAACTGCGCATGCGTGGCTACAACGTGTTGATGCCGATGGGCTGGGATGCCTTTGGGATGCCGGCTGAAAACGCCGCAATGAAATCCAACGTACCTCCTGCAAAATGGACGTACGACAACATCGCCTACATGAAAAAGCAAATGAAGGCGATGGGCTTGGCGATCGACTGGACACGTGAAATGTGTGCTTGCGATCCCAAGTACTACAAATGGAATCAGTGGCTCTTTTTAAAGATGCTTGAAAAAGGCATTGCATATCGTAAAACACAGGTTGTGAACTGGGACCCGGTAGACAACACCGTGCTGGCAAACGAGCAAGTGATCGACGGTCGCGGCTGGCGCTCTGGCGCACCTGTTGAAAAGCGTGAAATCCCAGGCTACTACTTGCGCATCACTGACTACGCGAGCGAACTGCTCGAGCAAGTGCAGACTGGCTTAGCAGGATGGCCTGACCGCGTACGCGCCATGCAAGAAAACTGGATCGGTAAAAGCGAAGGGGTTCGCTTTGCCTTTACGCACACCATTAAAGATGCACAAAACAAGCTGATCCAAGACGGCAACATGTTTGTCTTCACTACGCGTGCCGATACCATCATGGGTGTCACGTTCTGCGCGGTTGCGCCTGAGCATCCGCTAGCCACGCACGCCGCAATGAGCAACCCTGCCCTGGCTGCGTTTATCGAACAGTGCAAGCAAGGCGGCACGACCGAGGCCGAACTCGCCACGCGCGAAAAAGAAGGCCTGGATACCGGACTAACCGTCACACA
>CANFEI010000066.1 GCA_947445495.1 Alcaligenaceae bacterium | reverse complement strand
GACTTCTTTAATCAATCCGGCGATAAGTTAGCAGAGGCCGATAGCTGGTGCTTCCGTACCGAGCGCGATCACGCGCGTGAAAAGGGCACTAAGTACAAGGCACTCGCTGAGAAAGGTGATGTGGCCTATACAGACGAGGAAATCAAGGAGGCCTATAAGCTCTATGCCAATGAAGAGATTCGTGGCGCCACTCCTCGCTATTGGGAGGACGTAACCGAAGGTGGAGATCTTCCTGTTTTGTTTAAAGGACCCATGACGGTCACAGGCTTCATTGCTTACGCGCAAGGCTGGGGCGGGCTCTACATCCGCGCAAACAAACTTGCCTGGCAACTCATTGACGCCCACCCAGGTGTTGGGATCAAAAATCGGTTTGGTGTGCCGGATGTTCCAGAGCGTGTCCATTGGGAAGAAGAATTCGCTCTCGAGGTGGGTGCCCCAGGTGCTTATGACTACGGCCCTGAGCGCAGCTCATGGCTCATGCACCAACTGACCAATTGGATGGGCGATGACGGTTTCTTGCAACAAGCCGACTGCAAAATTCGACGACATAATCCAGCGGGGGACATGTTGTTTATCAAAGCAAAGGTCACCCGTAAATACAAAGAGGGTGACAAACATCTTGTGGCGATTTCACAGGAGGCGCACAATCAAACCAATGAGCTTTCCGTATTAGGGACAGCGATCGTTCAACTTCCAAGTCGAGGCTAATTCGTATGAACGCTCCCCACTATCCTCACGCATGGTTAGATAGCGCGCATGCAACAGGATCGGTAGCGGGCGTTCGCGTACTCGATCTTTCTAGAGTGGTCGCCGGACCACTGTGCTCGCAAATGTTGGCCGACCACGGTGCTGATGTTATTAAAGTGGAGTCGCGCCTGGGCGATGAGACGCGGCACCTCGGACCTCCCTTTATTGAGCCGGGCCAAGCGGCTTATTTCTCCGCACTGAATCGAGGCAAACGCAGTCTCGAGCTCGACTTGAGCAAGGACGACGATCGCGCTGTGATTGAAGCGCTTTTGGTTCAAGCCGATGTGCTGATTGAAAACTTTGTGCCTGGCACCATGGAGAAATGGGGGCTTGGTTATGACGAATATTTATCAAAGAAATTTCCACAACTGATTTATTGTGGCATCTCTGGGTTTGGCTCGACCGGGCCGCTGGGAGGGATGCCAGGCTACGACGCCGTACTGCAAGCGATGTGTGGCCTCATGAGTATTAACGGCGATGCACAATCAGGTCCGATGCGTACTGGCATCCCCATTGTCGATATTGTCACCGGGTATAACGCGTTTGCAGGGATCACGATGGCACTGCTCGCGCGTGCACGAATCGGACATGGCCAGCGGATCGATGCGACGTTGTTTGATACTGCGCTCAGCCTGTTAATTCCCCATGCCGTGAACTGGATGGCCTCCGGGAAAACGCCTGGCCTGTGGGGTAACGCGCATCCCAATATACCGACCTACAACCGATTTGATGTCGGGGATGGCCAGATGTTTCTAGGCATCCTCAACGATGCGCAGTTCGTAAAATTCTGTAAAAAAATTGGTCGCATTGATCTCGCGACCGACGAGCGCTTTCAAACGAATGTCCGTCGTATTGAACACCGTGACATCTTGCACAAGCAAATAGATGAGGCGCTCAAACCTTTCACTCGCGCTGAGTTGTGTGCCAGCTTGATGGAGATCGGCATTCCGGCAGGTCCGGTGCACAACGTCGCTGAGGCGCTTGGGCAAGCGCACACTGCAGCACGTGACATGCTAGTTACTCGGTCCGACTATCGCGGACTAGGGGTCCCGATCAAGTTGTCAGCCACCCCAGGCCAGGCGGGTCGCAAGCCGCCTAAGCTTGGCGAGCATAATCCAGACATTCTTAAGCGGGATTCGTCCAGCTAAGCCAGGGCACCGCTGGCTTTCCTTAGGGAAAGCGAGCGGTGCCCTAGGCCATATTGGGCGTTTAAACTTAATCATCAGTCAATTCTGCTGAGCTTACGGAGACAACATGAAAAAAATTCTTAACCGCGGCTTATCCTTTGCGCTGGCGGCTAGTGCGCTAGGCTACGGCCTCATGGCCACAGACAATGCTTGGGCCCAAAACAAGTGGCCTGAAAAAACGGTACGAATGATCGTTCCCGCGCCCCCAGGTAGCGCCCCCGATGGGCAAATTCGTTTGTTTAGTCAGAAGCTCAGCGAAATGTGGGGTCAGCCTGTCGTGGTTGAAAACATCGTCGGCGCAGGCGGCCTCATTGGCGCCGATCGCGCTGCAAAAGCCACGCCAGACGGCTATACGTTTCTATACAACACAATCGGTCCGATTGCTGTGGCGCCAAATTTGATGCCAACCAAAATGACGTTCAATCCTGAGAAGGATTTGGTGCCAGTCAGTTTAGCGACCAAGACCCCTAACTGGATCACCGTATTGCCCAACTACCCTGCTAACAACATTCAAGAGTTGATTGCCTTAGCAAAGAAGAACCCCGGGAAAATCACTTACGGCACGGCGGGCCCGGGAACAACGCAACACCTGTCAGGTGAACTGTTGAACCTCATCGCAGGCATCCAGCTCAACGGTATCCCCTACAAATCTAGCGCTCAAATGACCACCGATGGGCTCGGCGGCCAAATCGATATCCTGATACACAACACGCCGGTTCTTTTGCCGCACTTAAAAGCTGGAAAACTTAAGGCGCTCGCCATTACAAGCGACGTACGCTCACCCTCAATGCCGCAGGTACCCACCATGATCGAGTCCGGCGTAAAGGGCTTTGAGATCACTGCATGGTTTGGCTTCCTGGCCCCTGCAGGAACCCCTAAAGCGATTATCGACAAAGTATCGGCAGACGTCAAAAAGGTCTTGGCGATGCCAGAGGTCAATAAACGTATCGTAGATGAGGCCACCATCGTGGTTGGCAGCACACCCGAAGAATATGGTGCATTTATCAAAGCTGAGACTGCCAAGTGGAAAGATGTGATCGTGCGGACCAAAATGACCGCCGAATGATGTTTGAAGCATCGATGCACCTACTTGGTGCATCGATGCTTCTATCTTGGTGCAGGCATATTTTGCACCGCACGCCCACCCCCCGAAGAAAACAGCATCCCATGGCAGCCAAAGGCTGGCATGGGATTTGCTTATTGAAAAGCTTATACGATGCGTTTTCAACCTATTGGGGGCTTTATGACCAAACTGCACACACTCTCCGCTTCGGCGTTAGCCACAGCAGTCCTCGCGGCTAGCTGCCTGAGTTCAACTGTTTCTGCACAAACAGCCCCTGCTGCCGCGCCTGAGGCCGCCGCGCCAGGCCCCTTTACCGCAAACGTCACCCTAGTCAACGACTACCGTTATCGTGGCATCTCTCAATCCAATTTCCAGCCAGCCATTCAAGGCGGCTTTGATTATGCACACTCAAGCGGTTTTTATGTCGGCAACTGGAACTCCTCGATCAGTTGGATTTCCGACGCCGCCTCCACCGTTGGAAACAGTGCGTCAGCGCCCATCGAGATGGATTTCTACGCCGGCTTTAAGTATGAATGGTCAAAAGGCTTTGCGGCCGACGTTGGTGTCCTGCAGTACTACTACCCAACCTCAAACCTTTCTGCCTTCGCAACAAACCCCAACACAACTGAGCTCTATGTCGCGCAAAACTTTACGTTTAATGCCTTCACAGGCTATTTAAAGTTTTCTTACGCCGTCACACCGCTGTTTGGCACGTTAAATAGCTCAGGCTCCAATTACACAGACCTCACCGTCAACTACGACACCGGCGTCTGGGGTCTTTCGCTGAACGGCCACGTGGGCTACCAAGCCGTTGCTGGCCGCGTCGCAGACGGCAGCATGTCCAACGCTAGCCTGTATTCCTATACGGACTGGAAGCTAGGTATGACGAAAGATTTTGGTAGCGGGCTCGCGGGCGCGGTCGCTTACGTGGGTACCAACGCAAAGAATGGCGCGTACATGAACCCCAATGCGCAAAATCTCGGCAAGGCGGGCTTCCTGATCTCGCTGACCAAAACGTTTTAACTTTCCTCGGAGATACACGTGAAACTCATCACAGCAATCATAAAAAACTTCAAACTTGACGAGGTCCGGACTGCGCTGTCGGGCGTCGGCGTGTCCGGTGTCACCGTCACAGAAGTAAAAGGTTTTGGTCGACAAAAAGGCCACACAGAGCTCTACCGTGGCGCCGAATATTCCGTCGATTTTCTTCCAAAGATCAAACTAGAGGTCGCAGTTTCTGACGATCTAGTCGAGACCGCGATTGAAGCAATCGAAATGTCGGCACGTACCGGAAAAATTGGTGATGGGAAAATATTTGTTTCGCCCATCGAACATGTGGTTCGCATTCGCACCGGTGAAACCGGCGCATCAGCACTTTAAACATGAGGTGTAACGTGTCTAACACTATTAAGAAACTATTCGCGACTGGTCTATTGACTGCAGCGACCTTGCCCCTCACCGCGGTGGCAGCAGCCCTTGAGCCAAATAAGGGTGACACCACCTGGATGATGATTTGTACGGCGCTCGTCATGCTGATGACTCTGCCAGGCCTCGCTCTTTTTTATGGCGGACTCACTCGTAGCAAAAACGTTCTCTCGGTATTGGTCCAGTGTATGGTGGTCTTTTCACTGATCATCGTTTTATGGTCCATCTACGGATACAGCCTAGCCTTTACTGAAGGCAACGCCTTTATTGGTAAATTCGACCGCCTGTTTTTAAATGGGCTCACGCCCGAATCGGTAGCAGCTACATTTAGTAAAGGTGTTGTCATTCCTGAACTCATTTTTATGGCGTTTCAGGGTGTCTTTGCCACGATTACTTGCTGCCTCATCGTCGGTGCGTTTGCCGAACGTGCGAAGTTTGCCGGTATTCTTGTGTTTATGGTGATCTGGTTTACTTTCTCGTACCTCCCAATCGCTCACATGGTTTGGGCGTGGCCTGGTCCAGACGACATCAAAGACGCGGCGTCACTTGAAGCCGTTACTGCCAAAGCAGGCTGGCTGTTCCAAAAAGGTGTATTGGATTTCGCAGGCGGTACAGTCGTTCACATCAACGCAGCGATTGCAGGCTTGGTCGGCTCCTTCGTGATCGGCAAGCGCATCGGGTTCGGCAAAGAACCGATGAAACCACACAACATGGTTCACGTGATGGTTGGTGCTTCATTGCTCTGGTTTGGTTGGTTCGGCTTTAATGCTGGCTCAGCACTCGAGGCCAACGGCACCGCTGCCTTAGCCTTCGCCAATACCCTGCTGGCAACTGCAGCCGCTGTCTTAGGCTGGACATTTGCAGAGTGGATCCTGAAAGGTAAGCCATCCTTACTCGGCGCCGCTTCTGGCTGTGTGGCGGGCTTAGTGGGCATTACTCCTGCAGCCGGTTTTGTTGGCCCAATGGGTGCACTCGCCATTGGCGCACTTGCCGGGTTTGCCTGCGTGTGGGGGGTCAGCGGTTTGAAGCGGTTGCTGGGTTCGGACGACAGCCTCGATGTGTTTGGTATTCACGGCGTAGCCGGAATCCTGGGCGCCATCTTGACTGGCGTATTCGCAGCGCCTTCACTGGGTGGCACCGGAATTTTTGACTACATTACGAATGCCGTCTCGCCTGAGTACTCAATCGCTGGCCAGCTCTGGATACAGACGCAAGGCGTACTCGTGACGCTCGTCTGGTCCGGCGTCGTCGCCTTCATCGCTTTCAAAATAGCTGACATGCTGTTCGGGATCCGTGTCGCTGAAGATCAAGAACGCGAAGGCTTGGATATCAACTCACACGGTGAGTCAGCCTACGAGAACTAAAGTCTAGCGCCGCGCATCCCCGCGCGGCGTATTGCTTGCTCGACCAAGTCGCTTACCTGAGCGGCTTGACTAAATTATTTCAATATACCCAACACTGCCATTTGTG
The DNA here is from genome assembly GCA_947445495.1 of Alcaligenaceae bacterium. Next base: position 784 of record CANFEI010000066.1, on the reverse strand, counting down.
CTTGGACTGCGTGCTTGCGTCCTAACCCGTTGAACTGACAATATTTTAGCGATACACAGGTCGAACTATGCCTATAATTCGCGAAACATATTTCAAACAACGGCCCGACCGGTTGTTGTCGTTCGCTTCACTAGCACTTCACCCTATCGCACCATCGCGCTAACAGGAGATACAAATGGGTAAATTCGTACAACTAAAGGCCTCGGACGGCCACCAATTTGACGCTTACGTTGCTGAGCCAAGCGGTAAACCTCGCGGACTCGTCGTGATCGCACCAGAAATTTTCGGTGTAAATAGCCATATCCAATCCGTCACCGACGGCTATGCGCAAGAGGGTTACCTCGCGATTGCTCCTGCATTTTTTGATCGCGCCCAGCGCAAATACGATGCCGGCTACACACAGCCAGATATCGCCGCCGGCGTCGAGATCATGAAGAAAGTCAGCTTTGATCACGTTTTGCTAGATGTAGCGGCTGCGCTAGAGCACGGCAAGTCTGCAGGCAAAGCTGGGATCGTAGGATACTGCTGGGGCGGCGTCATTGCCTGGCTCGCTGCAGGACGTGTGGCTGGCTTGAGCTGCTCGGCTCCATATTACGGTGGCGCAATCCCAAGCTTCTTGAAAGAGACTCCTAAGTGCCCAGTCATGTTCCACTTCGGTGAAACCGATCATTCCATCACACTCGAGCAAGCAAAAGTCGTCGCCGCTGCCTATCCAAAAGAACAAAGCTTCTTCTATCCGGCAGGCCACGGTTTTAACTGTGATCACCGCGGTTCCTACGATGCG
>CANFEI010000065.1 GCA_947445495.1 Alcaligenaceae bacterium | reverse complement strand
GGTTACCACCGTATGTATTCAATATCACTGCCGAGCTCAAAATGGCGGCTCGCCGGCGTGGCGAAGACATCATTGATATGTCTATGGGTAACCCAGATGGTGCGACGCCTACTCATATCGTTGAAAAACTTGTTGAGGCGTCCGAGCGGCCTACCACGCACGGTTATTCCGTCTCTAAAGGGATTCCGCGGTTACGTAAGGCGATTACAGATTGGTATCAACGGCGTTATCAAGTCGCGCTTGATCCTGACTCTGAAGCGATTGTCACAATTGGCTCGAAAGAGGGCTTGGCACATTTGATGCTGGCGACGCTCGACGCGGGCGACACGGTACTCGTGCCAAACCCCAGCTACCCGATTCATATTTACGGTGCCGTGATTGCGGGGGCAAACATTCGGTCGGTGCGCATGACGCCGGGCGTTGACTTCTTTGAAGAACTCGAGCGCGCGGTGCGCGAGTCGATCCCTAAGCCGAAAATGATGATTCTGGGATTCCCCAGCAACCCAACCGCACAGTGCGTGGATCTGCCATTCTTTGAACGCGTGATTAAGCTTGCACGCGAACATGACATTATTGTGGTGCACGATCTCGCCTATGCTGACATTTGCTTTGATGGGTATCAAGCACCGTCTATTATGCAAGTTGACGGTGCGCGCGAAGTGGCCGTTGAGTTTTTCACGATGAGCAAGAGCTACAACATGGCCGGCTGGCGGGTGGGCTTCATGGTTGGGAATGCTGAGCTTGTCAATGCCTTGGCGCGCATCAAGAGTTACCACGATTACGGGACCTTCACGCCGATTCAGGTTGCGTCGATCGCCGCGCTGGATGGTCCGCAAGATTGTGTGCAGGAAGTTGTACAAAAATATCAAAGCCGCCGCGATGTGCTGGTCAAGGGTTTGCATGAAGCCGGTTGGATGGTCGAGAACCCCAAGGCATCCATGTATATCTGGGCACACATTCCTGAGCCCTATCGCGCTAAAGGTTCATTGGAATTCGCCAAACGAATATTGGAAGAGGCCAAGGTAGCCGTATCGCCTGGTATTGGTTTTGGGGACTACGGTGATGAATACGTAAGGTTTGCACTAATTGAAAACGAGCAGCGCACCCGGCAGGCGGTGCGAGGCATCAAAGAAATGTTTCGTAAGGATGGATTGCTGTAATGGACTCTATTAAGGTTGGCCTACTCGGTCTTGGCGTAGTCGGTGGCGGGACATGGAAAGTGCTTCGTCGGAATGCGCTGGAAATCGCGCGTCGTGCAGGACAAACAATTGAGGTCACACGCATCGCTGTGCGCGACATTGAGAAAGCGCGCGCCTTGGTTGGCGCCGCGATTAAGGTAGACACCGACCCCTATGGCTTGGTGCGTGACCCATCGATTGATATTGTTGTGGAGCTGATGGGCGGGGACACCCTTGCGCGTGAATTGGTGCTTGAAGCCATTGCGCAGGGCAAGCATGTTGTCACGGCTAACAAGGCGCTACTCGCCAAGCACGGTACAGAAATTTTTGCAGCGGCATCTGCTAAAGGCGTTGTGGTGGCGTTTGAGGCTGCCGTAGCAGGCGGCATTCCAATCATCAAAGCGATTCGGGAAGGCTTGACGGCGAACCGTATCGAGTGGGTCGCTGGGATTATCAACGGCACGACAAACTTTATTTTGTCCGAGATGCGTTCGCGCGGGTTGCCGTTTGCGACGGTCTTAGCTGAAGCACAAAAGCTGGGCTATGCCGAAGCAGATCCAACCTTTGATATCGAGGGCGTTGACGCCGCGCACAAGCTGACACTGTTGGCATCGTTAGCGTTTGGCATTCCGGTTCAGTTCGAGCGTGCTTACATTGAAGGCATTTCTAAGTTGTCGGCTGAAGACATCAAATTAGCAGAGCGTTTGGGCTATCGCATCAAACTGCTGGGAATTACCAAACGTCGCCCCGAAGGCATCGAGTTACGCGTGCATCCCGCACTGGTACCTGCTAAGTCAATGCTGGCCAATGTTGAGGGCGCGATGAACGCGGTATTAGTTCATGGGGACGCTGTGGGCCAGACGCTTTATTACGGCAAGGGAGCTGGGGAGGAGCCCACGGCATCTGCGGTGGTGGCTGATCTTGTCGATGTGACGCGTCTGCTAACCGCTGATCCAGAACACCGTGTCCCGCATCTTGCGTTTCAGCCCGGCTCCATGTCGGATACGCCAATATTATCGATTGACGACGTGGTGACCTCCTACTACTTGCGTTTAACGGTTGCGGACCGACCAGGTGTTTTGGCGGATATTGCGCGCGTCTTCTCCAATAGTGGTATTTCGATTGGTTCAATGATTCAACAGCCCTCGGATGTTGATGCAAGTGCTGATCTCGTATTTTTGACACATGAGGCCGTGGAGCGCAGTGTGAATGTCGCAATCGCCCAGATCGAGGTGTTGCCCTTTGTGCGCTCGAAAGTGACCCGCTTGCGGATGGAAAGTCTGTCATGAAATATGTCTCCACACGCGGGGGCATGGATGCCCAAGGCTTTGCTGATATTTTGCTCGAGGGACTTGCTCCCGATGGTGGCTTGGCCATCCCTCAGGAGCTGCCCAAGGTGTCGGTCGCGACGCTAGAGTCTTGGCGTGCATTGCCCTATCACGCGCTCGCAGCCGAGGTGCTTGGCTTGTTTGTGACGGATATCGAGCGCGTTGATCTGCAAAGTATGACGCGCGCTGCCTATTGCAAAGAGTCGTTTAAAACGGATGCGATTGTTCCGTTGCGCGCATTAAAGAATGAGATGTCATTGTTGTGCGTGTCAGAGGGGCCAACCTTGGCCTTCAAAGACATGGCCATGCAGTTTCTAGGTCAGGTTTTTCCGTACGTATTACGTCAACGTCATACGACGCTCAATATCTTAGGTGCCACCTCGGGGGATACCGGCTCGGCTGCCGAATACGCGATACGTGGCAAGGATGCGGTGGCGGTCTTCATGCTGTCGCCCCATGGTCGCATGAGTGCGTTTCAGCGTGCCCAAATGTATTCCTTGCAAGACGCCAACATTCACAACATCGCGGTGAAGGGCGTCTTTGACGAAGCGCAAGATATCGTGAAGGCCTTGGCAAGCGATTTGTCTTTTAAGTCTCGGTATCGCCTTGGCGCCGTCAACTCTATCAACTGGGCTCGGATTGCCGCCCAGGTTGTGTATTACTTTCACGGATGGTTGCGCGCGACGACCGCCCCAGGACAGCAGGTTTCTTTTAGCGTGCCCTCTGGAAACTTTGGAAATATTCTTGCGGGACATATCGCGCGCATGATGGGATTGCCGATTCGTCGATTGGTCTTGGCGACCAATGAAAATAATGTGCTGGAAGAGTTTTTCCGCACAGGCATTTACCGCCCACGCGCTGCGGCCCAAACGTTTGCGACCTCGAGCCCTTCGATGGACATCTCGCGAGCGTCTAACTTTGAGCGTTTCGTGTTTGATTTGGTGGGACGTGATCCCGTGCGCGTGGCGGGATTGTGGCGAGAGCTTTCGACTAATGGGCATTTTGATTTGTCGTCATATTTGCCAAAGTTCGAGCGCGACTATGGATTTGTCGCTGGCTTCAGTACCCACCAAGATCGTCTCGACACGATCCGTTCTGTCAAAGAAAAAACGGGCATGCTGATTGATCCGCACACGGCAGATGGCGTGAAGGTTGCGGCCAGCTATATCGAGCCAGGGATCCCCATGCTTGTCCTCGAAACTGCGTTACCCGCTAAGTTCTCTGAGGTGATTCAAGAGGCGCTGGGCGTGCCTGCGCCGGTGCCCGCCGGGCTAGAGGGGCTAGAGTCTTTGCCGCAAAAAGTGACTATCTTGCCGTGTGATGTCGCAAGTGTGCGTGCATACATCACTGAGCACGCGAGCGTCTGACGATGCAGTATCTGACGCCTGGGCATTTCTTTGCGGTTGGTGCAGGTGCTGCCCTGGGGGCCTGGTTGCGTTGGGTCTTGGCGGTCTGGCTCAATCAGCCGAACGGTGTGATGCCTTGGGGTACCCTTGTCGCCAACCTTGTCGGTGCTTACCTAGTCGGTTTGGCCCTCGGTTTTTTTGCGACGCTGCCCGCGATGTCGCCTTTCTGGCGCTTGTTTATCGTGACCGGCTTGCTTGGAGGACTCACCACGTTCTCTACTTTTTCAGCGGAGACCTTCGCTTTGCTAGAAGAAGGACGCCTAGCGATGGCAGCGCTTTACGCGGGTGGCAGCCTGTTGGGGTCCCTGATCCTGACCTTTCTCGGTTTACTTACTGTGCAATCCCTGCGCGGATAGTTTGGTTTTGCAGCAGTATCTTCGCGGCGTGCAAGCCGCTACGCACAGCACCTTCCAGTACCGCGGGGTAGCCGGTGTCTGTCCAGTCGCCGGCTAACGTGAGTCTGGGCCATGGGGAGGTGGCTGAGGGCCTATGCAGCCCGACGCGTGCATTAAAGGTTGCGCGTTTCTCGACAATCAGTCGATGGTGAATCACGGGTGGAAGGGTGTCGATTGCGTTGGGGTGTCGTTGACATTGCGTGCGTATCTGCGTGGAAATAGCCTCGACGAGCACATTGCGATCGATCTTGAGCAAGTCTGGTGCGTCACTGACCACAACCGTCACTTGATCGGAATGATCTGGGCGACTAAAGATCCACTGACCATGCTGGTGCAACGCGATGTTTTCATCAAGCATCATCATCGGCACGGGGGTTGACCAAGACTTTTCGAGCTGCAGAGTAAGCGTTGCAATCGCGCGATAGTCAAAGCCCTCTAGACGTTGACGTAATGTCGTGATGGCAGCGTTGCGATCGTCGAGACATTCAGCAAGAATGCGCCGTGCCGCGTAGGGCGGAACGGCAAGCACGCAGGCATCAAAGCGCTCATGATCCACGTCAACGCCGTCCTCGTGTATCTGCAGATTCCGAACGATATGACGGACACGCATGCTGACATGCTGCGCGGCGGCGGTGGGCCAAAGAGTCGACAGGTCAACGCGCGGCACAATCAGATCCGAGTCGCTGCGAGCACCGCCTAACCCGTCACGCAAGACATTAAGAAATAGTTGTGCGCAGGCCTGTTCAAGCGGAGTGTTCAGCGCTGCCAAACAAAGCGGCTCCCAGATCTTGCGAATGAGTACGTCGGACTGTTTGTATTGGGCAAGCAAGTCACGCACGCTTTGGTGATCAGCAGCTTGCCAACCCTTTAGGCGTATGGCTCCAGCCATGCGTAACGCAGACGCTCGTTCACTGATCGTGAGGCCTCGAGCAAAGCTCAGCCCCCAAACAAGGTGTAGGGGGGCGATCAGCCGGGGCGCGCATAAGCGAAAACTCCCGTCGGCGCTCTCTAGGGTGAGCGGGACACGCAATAACAACGCGCGTTCCGAGCGCTGGGGTGAAAGTTGCTTAATCAGGGCGAGAGATTCGGCGTAAGCGCCGAGCATCAGATGTTGACCGTTATCGATCGTTCCTAACTGAGAGTCGTTCACGCCGCGTGCGCGACCACCTGGCGTGCCAGAGGCTTCAAAAACTGTGACCTGAGCCCCTGATTGTTTGAGCGCGACTGCCGCAGCGAGCCCAGCCCAGCCAGCACCAATCACCGCGACATTCACGCGCGAGTTTCCGTCCGTCGGATTTGTTTGACGATGCTGCGTCCTGCCCCGACAAAATTTTTCCAGGCGAGCCAAAGCTTACGCACAGGTGTTAAGGAGATACGCTGGTCTAACACTTGCCAATTTTCGTGCTCGATTTCATTGAGCAAAGCATAATAGATGGCTGCCATCATCAGCCCCGGGCGTTGTGCGCGCCGCTCTTGTGGTGCAAGAGCCTCGATGGCTTCACAATACAGCGTGCGGGCGCGTGCACCCTCAAAGGCCATGAGTGCTGCAAATTTTTCTGAATATTGACTGTTCAAGATATCAGCGGCACGCACACCAAATTTTTGTAGATCACTGATTGGAATATAGATGCGACCACGGCGCGCATCATCACCAACATCTCGAATGATATTGGTTAACTGAAAGGCAATGCCTAGTTTGCTGGCGTAGTAAAGGGTGGCCGGGCTTTGCACGCCGAAAATTCCAGCAGAGAGTTCACCCACTACGCCGGCGACATGCCAGCAATACTTCTCGAGCGCTGGCCAATCTAAATAACGTGTTTGATCGAGATCCATCTCCATGCCATCAATGATGGCCAATAGACGCTCCCGCGTGATCTGGAAAGGTGCGAGCCAAGGTATGAGTGCTTGGGTAACGGGGTGTTCTGCTTTGTCTTGGTACATGGCGTCGACTTGCGTGCGCCACCAAGCAAGCTTGATGCGGGCAATAGAAGGATCCGTGCATTCGTCGACCACGTCGTCCACTTCGCGGCAAAACGCGTAAAGCGCCGTGATGGCAAGGCGCCGGTCTGGCGGAAGAAAAAGGAAGGCGTAGTAAAAGCTCGAGCCGCTTTTTGCCGCTTTTTCTTGACAGTATTCGCTTGGGGTCATTGAGTTATCGCCAAAGTGCTCGCCAAAACATTGTTATCCAGTCGGTGGGCCGCAAAATGGGCCGTTGATTGAATACATCAAATTCTACTTGTTCAATTTTTTCAAGAATGTTTAAACCACCTTGGACGATCAGACGAAGCTCGAGTCCGATTCGGCCCGGCAAACGTCGACCGAGTGGGTAGCCAAAGTGTAACAATGCGCGGCATTGTTTGACCTGCTCGGCCATAAGGTCGCGCCAAGCTTG
>CANFEI010000064.1 GCA_947445495.1 Alcaligenaceae bacterium | reverse complement strand
AGCATATTTTGCAGCAGCTGACCGAGGCGGAAGGCCTTGAGCGCTATCTTCATACAAAATATGTTGGGCAAAAGCGTTTCTCTCTTGAAGGCGGTGAAAGCTTTATTGCCTCGATGGACGAGCTTGTGAACCACGCCGGTGAGTCCGGTGTGCAAGAAATCGTGGTGGGTATGGCGCACCGCGGTCGTTTGAATATGTTGGTAAACATCATGGGCAAGATGCCCGGTGATTTGTTTGCTGAGTTCGAAGGCCATCATGCTGAAGGCCTCACTGATGGCGACGTGAAATACCACAATGGGTTTTCAAGCGACTTATCGACGCGTGGCGGCCCCATGCATTTGTCGCTAGCGTTTAACCCGTCGCACCTCGAGATCGTGAACCCTGTCGTCGAAGGTAGTGTGCGCGCGCGTCAAGAGCGTCGCGGTACAGATGGCTACAAACACGTGTTACCGGTGCTGGTGCATGGTGATGCCGCGTTTGCCGGTCAAGGTGTCGTGATGGAAACCTTGAACCTCGCCGAAACACGCGGCTACGGTACGGGCGGCACGGTGCATCTGGTGATTAACAACCAGATTGGTTTCACGACCTCCGACCCACGTGACACGCGTTCTACTATTTATTGCACGGATGTTTCAAAAATGATTGAAGCGCCCGTGTTCCACGTGAATGGTGATGATCCTGAAGCGGTTGTGTTTGCAACACGCTTGGCGCTCGACTTCCGTACGCAGTTTGGGCGCGATGTCGTGGTCGACATCGTTTGCTTCCGCAAGCTTGGGCATAACGAACAAGACACGCCATCCCTCACGCAGCCTTTGATGTACAAGCGCATTGGCGCGCATCCGGGAACACGTCAGTTTTATTCTGACAAGTTAACCGCTCAAGGTGTGCTGCAGGCGGGCGAGGGCGATCAGTTCGTGAAGGACTATCGCCGCCTGATGGAAGATGGTCGTCGTACGATCGAGCCTGTGCTCACGAACTACAAGAGCAAGTATGCGATTGACTGGGCACCTTACTTAAGCGCGAAGTGGACGGATCAGGCTGACACGGCTGTGCCGGCTGCAGAACTCAAGCGTATTGGTGAAAAACTCACCACAGTGCCTAACGGCTTCACGCCGCATTCGTTGGTCACGAAGCTGTTAAATGATCGCCGCGCGATGGCACGTGGCGAACAGAACCTCGACTGGGGGATGGGTGAGCATCTGGCGTTTGCAACGCTCGTCGCTGCGGGTTATGCCGTGCGTATTACCGGTCAGGATTCCGGTCGCGGTACTTTCACACACCGCCATGCCGTGCTGCATGATCAAAATCGTGAGCGCTGGGATGACGGTTCTTACATTCCTCTGCAAAACGTTGCGGAAGGTCAGGCACCCTTTACCGTCATTGACTCGGTGCTGTCCGAAGAGGCGGTATTGGGCTTTGAGTACGGTTACTCCTGCGCAGATCCAAATACACTGACGATTTGGGAAGCGCAGTTTGGCGACTTCGTAAACGGCGCGCAGGTTGTGATTGATCAGTTCATCGTGTCGGGCGAAGCGAAGTGGGGCCGCCAGTCGGGTCTCACCATGATGTTGCCGCATGGTTACGAAGGCCAAGGCCCAGAACACTCTTCGGCTCGCATTGAGCGTTTCTTGCAGTTGTGTGCCGATAACAATATCCAGGTAGTGCAGCCGACGTCAGCCGCGCAGATTTTCCACCTGTTGCGTCGTCAGATGGTGCGTCAGTTCCGCAAGCCTTTGGTGATCTTGACTCCCAAATCGTTGCTGCGTAATAAAGATGCCGGTTCGCCGATGTCCGATTTGTCGAGTGGTCGCTTCCGCCCAATCATTGCTGAGGTCGATGACAAGATCAACGCAGCGTCGGTCAAGCGGGTGCTCGTGTGCTCGGGTAAGGTTTATTACGACTTGATCAATGGTCGTAAAGAGCGCAAGGACAACACCGTTGCCATCATTCGTGCCGAGCAGTTGTATCCGTTCGCACATAAAACTTTTGAGGCTGAGTTACGCAAGTATCCAAAAGCCACTGAAGTGGTGTGGGTGCAGGATGAGCCGCAGAACCAAGGCTCCTGGTTCTACGTCCAGCATCACCTCTATCAGAACATGTCGAGCGGTCAAAAACTCGGCTATGCAGGGCGTGTTGCTTCGGCATCGCCTGCTGTCGGTTATTTGGCGAAGCACCTTGAACAACAGAAGGCGCTTGTTGAACAAGCTTTCGGTAAGTTCAAGTCGTTCATGCTGACCAAGTAATCCAAATAATCGAATCGATCCAATTACGGAAAAAATATAATGGCAATCACAAACGTCGTTGTTCCGCAGTTATCAGAGTCAGTGTCCGAAGCGACACTACTCACTTGGAAAAAACAACCAGGACAGGCGGTCGAAGCTGACGAGATCTTAATTGAGGTTGAGACGGACAAAGTCGTACTCGAAGTGCCTGCACCTGCCTCAGGTGTGCTGTCTGAGATCGTTAAAGCGAATGGCAGTATGGTGACTTCGGGTGAAGTCCTTGCTCGAATTGATACAGAAGGTAAAGCGGCTGCAGCACCCGCTGCCGCTGTAGCCGCTCCGGTAGCCACCGCAGCTGCGCCAGCTCTTGCTGCAGCCTCGGGCGCAATCGCATCGCCCGCCGCTTCGAAGATTCTCGCTGACAAAGGTGTGTCGGTGGCCGCGGTCGCTGGCTCAGGTCGTGACGGTCGTATTACAAAGGGCGATGCGCTGAGTGCATCGACTGCGTCGGCAGCTCCCGCTGCAAAAGCTGCGCCTTTGGCCAACCCCAGTGTGCCCATGACGCAATCGCTCGATGGTCGCCCAGAGCAGCGCGTGCCCATGAGTCGTCTGCGTGCGCGTGTGGCCGAGCGTTTGTTGCAATCGCAACAAGACAACGCCATCCTGACGACGTTTAACGAAGTCAACATGCAGGCAGTGATTGATCTGCGTAATCTATACAAAGACAAGTTCGAGAAAGAGCACGGTGTGAAGCTCGGCTTTATGTCCTTCTTTGTGAAGGCTGCTGTCGCAGCGCTCAAGCGTTACCCATTACTGAACGCTTCTGTTGACGGTAAAGACATCATTTATCACGGCTACTTCGATATCGGTATCGCAGTAGGTAGCCCACGTGGCTTGGTGGTACCGATTCTGCGTAACGCGGATCAACTATCGATTGCCGATATTGAAAAGACAATCGCTGACTTCGGTAAACGGGCAGGTGAAGGTAAGCTCGGGATTGAAGAAATGACCGGCGGTACGTTCTCAATTTCGAACGGTGGGGTGTTCGGTTCGATGTTGTCGACCCCAATCATCAACCCACCACAGTCTGCTATTTTGGGTGTGCATGCCACGAAAGAGCGCGCTGTCGTTGAGAAGGGCCAAATCGTGATTCGCCCCATCAACTATTTGGCGATGTCTTATGACCATCGCATCATCGATGGTCGCGAAGCAGTGTTGGGTCTGGTCGCAATGAAAGAAGCGCTCGAAGACCCACAGCGTCTGCTGCTCGAAATCTAAGCTTGGGATACTTATGTCTTTAAATCAATTTGATGTAGTCGTTATTGGTGCAGGACCAGGGGGCTATATCGCCGCGATTCGCGCCGCACAGTTGGGTATGTCAGTCGCGTGTATTGATGCATGGCAGAACGGTAAGGGTGGTCCCGCTCCTGGCGGCACCTGCACCAACGTGGGCTGTATTCCTTCCAAGGCGTTGTTGCAATCGTCCGAGCACTTTGAACAAGTGAATCACCATTTCGTCGAGCACGGCATTGAAGTCAAGGGCGTATCCCTGAAGCTCGACAAAATGCTCGGTCGTAAAAATGATGTCGTCAAACAAAACAACGACGGCATTTTGTATTTATTCAAAAAGAACAAAGTAACGTTCTTTCATGGCAAAGGCGCTTTTGCGGGCCAAGTCGATGGTGGTTGGGCCATCAAAGTGTCCGGCACCACGACGGCGGATCTCGTGGGCAAGCATATTGTGATCGCGACGGGTTCGTCGGCGCGTGAACTACCAGGCTTGCCCTTTGATGAGCAACAGATTCTGTCCAACGACGGCGCGCTCAATATTGATGCCGTCCCCAAAAAGCTTGGTGTCATTGGTGCAGGTGTGATTGGTCTGGAGATGGGTAGTGTGTGGCGTCGTCTCGGCGCTGAAGTGACCGTGCTCGAGGCTATGCCTGAGTTTCTGGCGGCCGTCGATACGCAGGTCGCAAAAGAAGCGCATAAAATTTTCACCAAGCAAGGCTTGTCGATCTACATGGGCGTCAAGCTCGGTGAAATCAAATCTACCGCCAAGCAAGTCACAGTACCTTATACCGACGCCGCCGGCGCTGAGCAAAAACTAGTTGTTGATAAGCTGATCGTGTCGATTGGTCGTGTACCTTACACGGGCGGATTGCATCCTGATGCGGTTGGACTCAAGCTCGACGAGCGTGGCTTAGTTGTCGTAGATGGCGATTGTAAAACTAACCTAGCCAACGTTTGGGCGGTCGGTGATGTGGTGCGTGGCCCGATGCTCGCGCATAAGGCAGAAGAAGAGGGCGTAGCCGTTGCTGAGCGTATCGGCGGGCAGCATAGTCATGTCAACTTCAACACCATTCCTTGGGTGATCTACACCTCGCCCGAGATCTCTTGGGTTGGTCAGACCGAGCAGCAACTGAAGGCCTCAGGACGTGCGTACAAGGCGGGAAGTTCCCCGTTCTTGGCCAACGGTCGCGCACGCGCCTTGGGTGATACAACCGGCTTTGTGAAGATCTTGGCTGATGCGACAACCGACGAAGTACTGGGCGTGCATATTATTGGCCCGATGGCGTCTGAGTTGATTGCTGAGGCTGTCACCATTATGGAGTTCCGTGGTGCAGCCGAAGACATCGCTCGTATCTGTCATGCGCATCCCACCCTGTCGGAGTCCATGAAAGAAGCTGCGTTAGCTGTAGATAAACGCGCGCTTAATTTCTGAAGCTTTCTTGAACGTCCTTCAATACTATGAGAGCAGTCTGGCTGAACGTGGTTATCAGCCAGACCACGCGCAACGCGCAGCGACTGAGCGCCTGCAAAAATATTTTGATGATTGGATTGCCTTCAAGAGTGATCGGTCTAGTGCGCTCAAGCGCTTGATTAAGCGCCCCGAGGTGCCTCGCGGTATCTATCTGTGGGGTGGTGTCGGACGCGGGAAAAGTTTTTTGATGGATGCGTTTTATGCGACGGTTCCGGTCACGCGTAAGACGCGTGTGCACTTTCACGAGTTCATGCGTAGCGTGCATCGTCAGCTCGACGAAGTCAAAGGCCGTCAAGATCCTCTTGATGAAGTCGCCAAGCGAATCTCGGCGCGCTATCGTCTTATTTGTTTTGATGAATTTCACGTATCCGATGTTGCAGATGCGATGATTTTGTATCGCTTGTTATTGAAGTTCTTTGAGTACGGCACGTCGTTCGTCATGACGTCCAATTACGAGCCTTCGACCCTTTACCCCGACGGCCTGCATCGTGATCGGATCTTGCCCGCGATTGAATTAATTAAAGATCGTATGGACATCCTAAATGTGGATGCGGGTATTGACTATCGTCGCCGCACGCTTGAGCAAGTAAAGTGTTACCACACGCCACTTGATTCGCAGGCGAGCGCTGCGCTTGAGCAGGCTTTTTCACAATTGTCCGACACGCCTCCACAAGATCCTGTGCTGCTGATTGAGCATCGCGAGATCACGGCTAAAAAGCGTGCGGGTAGTGTGGTGTGGCTTGACTTCGCAACGCTGTGCGGCGGACCACGCTCGCAAAACGACTATCTTGAGCTTGCCAGCCGTTTTCATGCGGTGATCTTGTCGGACGTGCCGCGCATGGGACCTAAGCACGCTTCGGAAGCGCGTCGGTTTACTTGGTTAATCGATGTATTCTACGATCATAAGGTTAAGCTCCTCATGTCGGCCGAGTGTGAACCGGAAGAACTTTATACGTCTGGTTCCATGTCCAACGAGTTTCACCGTACCGTTTCCCGTATTCTTGAGATGCAGTCCAAAGAGTATTTGGATTCTGAACTGCGCGACACCGTCAGTCTTTAAGCAAGCCTCGGAGCTTTTACGCCATGAATACCCGCGTCCTTACTGGCATTACCACCTCGGGTACCCCTCATCTTGGTAATTACGTCGGTGCGATCCGCCCTGCGATCGCAGCGAGCCGTGAAGCAAACGTCGATGCGTTCTTTTTTCTGGCGGATTACCACGCACTCATTAAGTGTGAAGATCCTGATCTGATCGCGCGCTCGCGTCTCGAAATCGCCGCCACATGGCTGGCGTGTGGGCTGGATCCTGCACGCGTCACGTTCTATCGTCAGTCGGACGTACCTGAGATCCCTGAGTTGTCCTGGATGCTGACGTGCGTCACGGCTAAGGGATTGATGAACCGTGCGCATGCCTATAAAGCGTCGGTTGATCAAAACGCCGCGAAAGGTGTGGATGAAGACGACGGCATCACGATGGGTTTGTTTTCTTATCCCATCCTGATGGCCGCAGATATTTTGATGTTTAACGCGCACAAGGTTCCTGTTGGGCGCGATCAGACCCAACACCTTGAGATGGCACGCGACATCGCTCAACGGTTTAATCATTTGTTCGGTCAAGGGAAAGACTTTTTTGTACTCCCCGAGGCGGTGATTTCGGAAGATGTGGCCACCTTGCCTGGCTTGGATGGTCGTAAGATGTCCAAGAGCTATAGCAATACCGTACCCCTATT